>JAVFAU010000128.1:0-5854 GCA_034002335.1 Bdellovibrionales bacterium
GCCACCGAAACCAGGAATTATCCCGAGCTTCACTTCGGGTAGACCGATTTTCGTCGAATTGTCGTCGCTCGCAACGCGGTAGTCGCACGCGAGAATCATCTCGCAACCGCCACCCATGCAAGCACCGTTGATCGCGGCCACAACCGGGATTTTCATGTCCTCGAGAAGATTGAAAATATCGTGCGCTTTCACAAGAGCCGAACGAAAATCTTCGGTCTTTTTCATCGCTCGGATTTCGTCGATATCCGCCCCAGCAATAAAGATCGAGGGCTTTCGAGAAATAATCACCGCCGCCTTGTACGGGCCGCGCGAAACTTCGTCTAGAACCTCTTTAAAACGAACCATGACCGGCGTCGAAAATTTGTTCACCTTCTCGCCAACCAAATCAAATTCGATTAACGCGATGTCATCTCTAGGTACGACTCGAATTGATTCCTGAATACTCATCTTCTCACCTGTTTCCTTCGTTCTGAAGAATCATGGCTCCACCTTGACCGCCGCCGATACAAAGTGTCGCTAGTCCAAACTCTTTTCCGCTTTGCTGCATCTGTTTCATCAACGTCAAGACAAGGCGAGTACCTGTGGCTCCAACCGGATGCCCGAGGGCGATCGCACCGCCATTGACGTTGAGTTTTGACATGTCGACATTGCCGACGGCTTTCGGCAAATCGAGCTTTTCTCGAGCGAAGGTATCGCTCTCAAACGCTCGCGCGCAGGCAAGAACTTGCGCCGCGAACGCTTCGTTGAGTTCGATCAAATCGAGATCGCTGAATTGCAACCCCGCGCGTTTGAGCGCGATCGGAGTCGAGTAAACAGGCCCAAGCCCCATACGCTCCGGCTCCAATCCCGCGAACGCGTAAGAAAGCACGCGCGCGATCGGCTTATAACCAAGCGCCTCGGCTTTTTCGCGGCTCATGAGAAGCACCATAGCCGAACCATCCGTGATGGGACATGCGTTACCGGCCGTCACCGTTCCGTTTTTACGGTCAAAGATCGGTTTCAACTTCGCGAGCGCTTCCATCGATTGCCCGTCGCGTGGACCGACATCTTGCTCCACGACCTCCTTGTACTGAGGAGGAAGAAAAACGGGGGCGATTTCTCGAGCCAATGCCCCATTCTTCTGAGCCGCGACCGCTTTTTGATGCGAGAGCAAAGCGAACTCATCTTGTTCTTTTCGTGAGATTCCCCATTCTTTCGCAAGAAGCTCTGCCGTATCGCCCATGTTTTTTCCGACAAAAGGATCGGTCAAACCTTCGACAATCGAAACGCGCGGCTTATAGGGCGCACGCGCCATCGGGTTCGTCGTCAAAAGATTTTTAATCGCCTTCAAATCAGCGCCGACAAGCCCCGCAAGCGCCGCAAGCTGCTGCCCTGGTGTTTTCGCTCCGCCAAGAGCCGCAATTGCCTTTGTCACTTCAGGCGAATAGATAAGCGGCATTTGCGACATGCTCTCGGTCCCGCCCGAGACAACGACTTCAGCCATGCCCGCGCGGATTTTATCGAACCCCGAACTGATACTCTCAAGCGCCGAGGCACAATTGCGATGCACCGTGTGCGCCGATGTTTTTTGAGGAATTCCCGCGTTCAACGCGACGACGCGCCCGATGTTCACCGCATCCGAAGGATTTCCCGTGTTGCCGACGATCACTTCGTCCACGATTTTCGGATCGAGGTTCGTGCGCGCTAGAAGCTCCTTAAGAGCCACGCGGCCAAGTTCCGCTGGGTGCACAGTTTTAAGTTTCGTATCAGCCTTCGCAAACGGCGTTCTCACACCATCGACGATGACGACATCACGCGGACTTTTTGCTTGATTCGCTGTCGACATATTCCCTCCACATCATCATCCCTCAGAACGGTTCAAACGAACCCTTTTTCTGAGGGCTTAAACAGTCGAAATTCCTTCACTTTTATTGTCAAAGAAAACCGTATAAAGGCATGGGTTTAGGGCAAATTCACGACACACTTCCGATAATTCTGTCAGCCTGCGCGAGGGTTTGACTTGGAACACGACGCTCCCTAGGCTCGTGTTGCTTCGCCAGATATGACGAACATACGCGAATATAACGCATAGCTGCATACGGCTCGAGGACACATGTCATCATCAGAAGAATCTATTTCCAAGGAACCCATAAAAACGCGCGAAAAAACACCTCTCGAAAAAGACGCGCTCGAATATCACCAGAAGCCAACCCCAGGAAAAGTCGAGGTCATCTCGTCAAAGCCCGTCTCGAGCGAACGTGCTCTGTCTCTTGCGTACTCTCCGGGCGTTGCGACTCCCTGTATGGAAATCGTAAAAGACCCCGAACGGGTTTACGACTACACGACTAAAGGTAACTTGGTTGGCGTCATCACAAATGGAACCGCCGTTCTTGGCCTCGGCAACATCGGCCCTCTCGCCGGAAAACCCGTCATGGAGGGCAAAGGCGTTTTGTTCAAAACCTTTGCCAACATCAACGTCTTCGATCTCGAGCTTCAAACGAAATCGGTCGATGAGTTCTGCCAAGCGGTCAAAGCGCTCGAGCCGACGTTTGGCGGCATCAACCTCGAAGACATCAAAGCGCCTGAGTGTTTCGAAATCGAGGAGCGCCTGAAGAGTGAAATGAACATCCCTGTCTTCCACGACGACCAACACGGAACCGCGATCATCTCGGGCGCGGCCCTTTTGAACGCGTGCGAAGTCACAGGCCGCAAAATGAGTGAAATCAAACTCGTCATGAACGGCGCGGGAGCGGCCTCGATATCGTGCGGACGCATCTTCATGGCCCTTGGCGTGACACCAGAGAACATCACGATGTGTGACTCAAAGGGAGTCGTCTACAAAGGCCGCAAAGAAGGCATGAACAAATACAAAGAGCAGTTCGCCATCGAAACAAGCGCGCGCACTCTGGGCGACGCACTGAAGGATGCCGATGTGTTTGTCGGCCTCTCGGTCGCGGGCGCTTTGACCGAGGATATGCTGAAGAGCATGGCTCCTCGCCCGATCGTTTTCGCAATGGCCAACCCGGATCCCGAAATCGATCCGCCAACGGCAAAACGCATTCGCCCCGATTGTATCGCGGCGACAGGTCGCTCGGATTACGCCAACCAGGTCAATAACGTCCTTGGCTTCCCGTTTATCTTCCGCGGCGCTCTTGATGTGCGCGCAACGCAGATCAACGAGGAAATGAAACTTGCCGCGGTCCACGCGCTCGCGGCTCTTGCCAAAGAAGAAGTGCCAGAAAAAGTCTCGGCGGCATACGGCGGCCAGAGCTTCAGCTTTGGACCTGAGTATCTGATTCCAAAACCATTCGATCCGCGCGTGCTTTTGTGGGTGACTCCTGCCGTGGCAAAAGCCGCAATGGACTCGGGCGTCGCTCGTAAACCAATAACAGACTTTCAAGCTTACCGCGATCGCCTCGAAGCGCTTCAAGGCGCGCGCACGGGCTTTGTTCGCTCGGTCATGCACCGAGTGAAAAACCAAGCAAAGAGCACCGGCAAAGATCTTCCGATCGTCGTCTTCCCAGAAGGCGCTTCGACAAAAATCCTTAAGGCGCTTCAAACCATCGTGCACGAAGACATCATTCGTCCGGTTCTTCTTGGTTACAAAGACCAAGTGCTTGAACGCATGGACATGCTGGGCTTTGACGACCTCAAGACGCTTCCGATCGTGCATCCTTCACAGCATCCTAAGTACCGCGAGTACAGCGACAAGCTCTATGAACTGCGCAATCGCAAGGGCGTTATGATTCGCGAGGCCGAACGTCTCATGGCTGACCCCGACTACTTTGCGTCGATGATGGTTCACATGGGAGACGCGCACGCGCTGATAACGGGTGCCACTCAGAACTACTCCGACTGTATAAAGCCGATTCTCGAAATCATCGGGCCAGGAGCGAGACGCACAGCAAGCGGCCTCAACATGGTCATCTTGAAAAACAAAATGCTGTTCTTCGCGGATACAGCGGTGAATATCGACCCTACAGCCGAGCAGATTGCGACAATCGCAATCCACGCGGCTCGCGTGGCCGAGTACTTCCGCATCCAACCGCGCATCGCCATGCTCTCGTACACGAACTTCCGTTCACGTGGCGAAAGCCCAAGCAAAATGCGTCAAGCAGCGGAGATCGTAAAGAAGCGTTACCCGCACCTCATCGTCGACGGTGAGATGCAAGCCGATACGGCCGTGAATCCGGACATCGTCGAGCGCATCTTCCCGTTCTGCGAAGTTAAAAACGGCGCGAACATTTTGATCTTCCCAAATCTCGATGCCGGCAATATCGGCTACAAACTCGTTCAACAGCTTGGCGGCGGCGAGGTCATTGGTCCCTTCCTTATGGGCATCAGAAAGCCGGCAAACGTGCTTCAGCGCACTTGCACGGTGGATGACATCGTGAACACCGTGGCTCTCACCGCTCTCGAGGCTCAGGCGTTTCTAGAAGCAAGTTCGACCTATCCAGGGCCTGGCGAGCGCTAGTTGCCCGTAGAGCGGTGGGCCGCCTATGCCCACCGCCCCTGTCGCGTCCCAAACCCCGATTTAACCGAGCCCAGAGCCGTAACTTATCGTTTTTTCTGCCCGTTCACGAAGCACTTGAAAGTACCGCAAGACCTATTCAAACTATATGTAGGTCTGGCACGAACCTCGATGAAAGGGCGGACCCAAAGGGAGTAACACCATAGGCAAGCGAGACGATTTCCAGGACGGTTTCAACGAGTCAGGTTACGCTGGTCAGAAACAGGGATCAAAGCAGGCCGCAAAGCACGAAGCCCAGGCACCGCGCCAGGAGCTTCGGCAGCGGTGGGAGTCTGGCAAAACCCTCCTTAAAGCCAAAGAACGCATTGTGTGCGTCGGCGTCGGACTCAAGAGCGAATCATTTATCGATCTCAAAGAAAGCCTTTTTGAACTCGAGGAACTCGTCACCTCGGCTGGTGGCGAAGTCGTTGGCTCCGTCACTCAAGTTCTTCAAGCCTACAACCCCGGAACATTGATCGGTTCCGGCAAGGTCACCGAGATTGCGACTCTCGTTAAAGAATCCGGTGCAGGCGCTGTCGCCGTCGACCATTTGCTCTCGGGTGTTCAAATTCGAAACCTTGAAAACGAACTCAAAGTACGGGTCGTCGACCGCAACCAAGTGATTCTCGATATCTTCGCTCAACGCGCACAAACCTATGAAGGAAAACTTCAAGTTGAACTTGCACAAATGCTCGATCAGCTTCCTCGCATGGTCGACGCCTGGATGGGTTCGCTTTCACGTCAAGGTGGCGGAATCGGAACCCGAGGCCCGGGGGAGACAGCGCTCGAGATGGATCGCCGACGCATTAAGGAGCGAGCCAAGGTCAGTCGCAAGCAACTCGAGAACGGTCGCCAGCACCGTTCGCAACATCGAGCCTCTCGTCGCAAAAATCGACTCCCGAGCGTCGCGCTGTTTGGTTACACCAACTCCGGTAAATCGACATTGCTCAACCGCCTCACGCAATCCCAAGTCATGGCAAAAGACTTGCTCTTTGCGACTCTCGATCCAACAACCCGCAAAGTTCACTTGCCCGACGGTCCGCCGGCAGTCATCACCGACACAGTCGGATTCATTCGCAAGCTTCCTACGAACTTAATCGAAGCCTTTAAAGCGACACTTGAGGAATCTGCGGATGCCGATATCCTTATCCACGTCGTCGACCTGTCGTCACCGCAGATGCAGACGCAAGTCGAAGTCGTTCAAAAACTAATGGTTGAGTTCGGCTGGAGCCATAAACCCGTCATTCACGTCTTTAACAAGGTCGACCAAGCTCCGTTTGAAAAACAGTTTCTGGTAAATGCCTTTCCACGGGTCTTCGTCAGCGCCCTTACCGGCGAAGGCATCGTGCGCCTCAAACGCCTGAG
>JAVFAU010000129.1:0-5854 GCA_034002335.1 Bdellovibrionales bacterium
GAAGTTGGAAGTACGGGCGGGGTGAATTCTGCAGACATTGTAAAGGTTCTCCCTATGGGTGTGTCGTTGTTCTGGGGGAAGGGCTTTGCAACATTGGGAACCAGTTGACGGAGACGAGAGTGGGAGGCCGCTCTGGCGTCAGATGGATTTTATCGAGGGCTCGCGGTCTTTTTCGTGAAAATCGGAGCCTTGCGAGAGGCAAAAGCCTCTTTTCTGTCCACGTTTTGAATCCACGTTCCGAGATTCCGGACGAGTTGAACTTGTGTTAAGGGTAAGGGATGGCTGGCCGATTTCGTTTTCTCACATCCGCGACTCGTCTCGAGGAGTGCCCGCAAGACATGCGTCCTGAGGTCGCGGTCTTAGGGCGTTCCAATGCGGGCAAAAGTTCTCTTATCAACTCTTGGGCGCAATCTCAGATCGCCAAAACGAGTTCGACACCCGGGAAAACCCGTTTGATCAACTTTTTTGAAGGTGCCCGGTATCGTTTGGTCGATTTCCCCGGTTACGGCTATTCCGCGCGTTCGGGAGATGAGCAGGCATCGTGGGGCGGAATGATCGAATCGTTTCTCGCCGCGCGCGGCGGTCTTAAGGGCGCGTTGCTTTTAATGGATTGCCGGCGTGAATGGGCGCGCGACGAAGAGATGCTGGTCCGTTTCTTAAAGCGTCGTGCGTGTCCTGTGTTTGCGGTTTTAACGAAAGCCGACAAGCTCAAGCGCTCTGAAGAACAGAAACTGCGCGCGAAGTTCGAAAAAATCGACGGTGTCGACGGCGTCTTTTTCGTCTCGAGTTTAAAACGCACGGGAATCGAGGAACTCGAAGAGCAGGTTTTCCGTTCGTGGATCAAAGAGCCGGAAGGGCAGGCGGAATGACGCCGGAGCTGGGGCAGGGCATGGGCCATATTCCCATTTGGTCGATTGCCGCTGGGTTCGGAGTGTTCTTGCTCATCGTTTTCTCCGCCTTCTTTTTTTGGAACCGACTTGCGAATGACGGGTCAGATGAGGCGACGTCTATTTGGAGCAAGGCTCTAGTGGGGGCCGGTTTGGCCTGCGCTCTTTTCGTCATTTGTTTCGTGCTGGGTGTTTGGTTTTCGATTGCGAGATTAAAGGGTGAAGGATGGATGCTGTCGGTGTGATTCCGGCCAGATATGGCTCAACACGTTTTCCCGGTAAACCTTTGGTGGAGATCGCAGGGAAACCGCTTCTAACCCACGTCATCGAAGGGGCGAAGCAGGCTAAGAGGCTTTCGCAGATTTTAGTGGCGACGGATGACGAGAGAATCGCGCGCGCCGCGGCGGCGTCGGGAGCGAAGGCCGTGATGACCGATCCGGAGCTTCCGTGCGGGACGGATCGGGTGTGGGCGGCTCTTGTCGCCGCGGGACTTACGGATATCGATGTCGCCGTAAACATTCACGGCGATGAGCCGTTGATCGAAGGAGAGCCTCTCGATGCGTTGGTCGGCGCGTTTGAAGGCGCAGATCGCTCGGCAATAGAGATGGCGACTTTGGGTCGAGAAATGGACCTCGCGACGCCGCAAGGCCTTGAGGCTCTGACGGCCTCGACGACTGCGAAGATCGTGGTCGATGTCAACGATCGGGCTCTCTATTTCAGCCGCTTTCCAATTCCGTTTTCACGAATTTCGTCGGCAGACGCCGTTCGTCAAGGCGAGTTCGAGGCGGTGGGAAAATGCGTCTTAAAGCACGTCGGCATATACGCTTATAGGCCCTCGTTTTTAAAACGTTTTTGCCAAACTAGTTCCGATTTGGAGCGTTTTGAAGGCCTCGAGCAATTGCGTGCGCTGTCTATGGGAGCTGCGATTCATGTAGTTCGTACCAAGCATGAAAGCTGGGGTGTTGACACCCCTGGTGACGTGGAAAAGATTGAGAAAATGCTAAAGGAGTTCCCCCATGCCTCGCGCCGTTAAGAAAAAGAACAAGCTTTCCCATCGTCAAATGCTGCGCAAGACAACGGTTCGGTCTGCAAAGAAACTCGAGCAGAAATTTATCTTCGTAACGGGTGGGGTTGTTTCTTCGATCGGTAAAGGCCTCACGGCGGCCTCACTTGGGACCTTGCTCGAAGCGCGCGGCTCGAAGGTCACGATCATGAAGTTCGATCCCTATTTGAACGTCGATCCGGGCACGATGTCTCCGCTTCAGCACGGCGAAGTGTTCGTCACTGAGGATGGCGCCGAGACGGATCTCGATCTTGGGCACTACGAGCGGTTCACGTCGATCACGGTTCAACGGGCGAACTCGGTTTCGACGGGACAAGTTTACGAGGCGGTCATCGCGAAAGAACGTCGTGGCGATTATCTCGGCGGAACGGTGCAGGTCATTCCCCATATCACCGACGAGATCAAAGCCCGCATGTTCGAAGCCGCTCAGGGGGCGGAAGTCGCGATTGTTGAAATCGGCGGAACGGTCGGAGACATCGAGAGTCTTCCGTTTCTTGAGGCGATTCGTCAGATGCGAACGGACCTCGGGCATGAGAACTCGCTTTTCATTCACGTCACGTACGTGCCCTACATCGCGGCCGCTGGCGAGTTGAAGTCAAAACCGACTCAACACTCGGTCAAAGAATTGCGTGAAATCGGTATTCAGCCGGACTTCCTGATTTGTCGTAGCGAAAAAGATATTCCGAAGGAAGTGAAGGCTAAGATCGGCCTGTTCTGTTCGGTTCGTCCCGACAACGTTATTGCGGCGACGGATTGCGCGACGATCTACGAAGTGCCGTTGATGTTGCATGAACAAGGTTTCGATGAGCTTGTCGTCGAGCGGCTTGGTATCGAGGTCGAAGAGCCCGACATCGCTCCGTGGAGAGAGATCGTCGGAACGCTAAAGAACCCGGGCAGATCGGTTAGAATCGGCGTTGTCGGCAAGTATGTTGACTTGAAAGAAAGCTACAAGTCTTTGCATGAGGCGATTGTTCATGGCGGGATCGCGAACAACACGAAGGTGGATCTGTCGTGGATCGATTCGGAGTCGTTGACGGCGGACAATGTCGAACAGGCTTTGAAGGACGTGGACGGCATTTTGGTTCCGGGCGGATTCGGTGAGCGCGGAGCCGAAGGCAAGATGCTCGCGATTCAACATGCGCGCGTGAACCTCATTCCGTTTTTCGGCATCTGCTTTGGTATGCAGTTGGCCGCGATCGAATTCGCGCGCAACGTTTGCGGCATTTCCGATGCGACTTCGCGTGAGTTCAAGCAGGCGGGAAAAAAGAAATCGCGCAACTTCGTTATCGACATCATGGAGGAGCAGCGTACGGTTCAAGACAAAGGCGGCACGATGCGCCTTGGGTCGTACCCGTGTTCATTGGAAGAGGGGACACTTGTTCGTCGTATTTACGGCAAGAGCTTGATCCATGAGCGTCACCGTCATCGGTATGAGTACAACAACCGTTACCGTCCGCTGTTCGAAAAAAACGGCATGACTTTGTCGGGAGTTTGCGAAGAGCGCGACCTCGTTGAAATCATCGAGCTGGGAACTCATCCTTGGTTTATCGGGGTGCAGTTTCATCCGGAATTCAAGTCTCGGCCGACAAGCCCGCATCCGTTGTTCAGAAGCTTTGTCGAAGCCTCGTTGAATCACGTGAAACAGGCGAAAGCGACCAAGCAGGCTGTGAAGCCGAAGGTGAAGGCCCCGGCGGCAAAAAAGCTGCCTCCGGCGCGCAAGCCAGAGCGTAAGGCGACAAAGGCATCGTCGCGCACGCGCGCTCAGGTTTGATGAGCGGACAAATCAGGTAGGAGCATGAATAAGATGACGAACGATGGCGCAAACACGGCAGGTCTGACTGATCGAAACGATCAACACTCCGAAGCCGATCGTGCTTCGGCGATCCGTGTTTTTGAAGTTGAAGCTCGCGGTATCGAGGGTCTTAAGCAGCGACTCCTGGCGGATGCCGGACCTTTCTTGAAGGCTGTGGACCTCATCGAAAAATGCCAAGGTAAGCTTGTCGTGGCGGGCATGGGGAAGTCCGGGCTTGTCGGCCGCAAGATCGCGGCGACGTTCTCATCGACAGGAACCCCTTCGTTGTTTCTTCATCCGGCTGAAAGCTCTCATGGCGACATGGGCGTGATCGGAGCGACGGATGTCGTGATGGGAATCAGTTACGGAGGCGAGACGCCTGAGCTCGAAGCGCTGCTTCGTTACGTGAACCGAAAGGGAATTCCTTTGATCGCGGTTACGGGCAAGCCGGGCAGCACCTTGGGAAAGGCCGGAACGGTCACGCTTGATGTGAGCGTAGCCGAAGAAGCCTGCCCGTTGGGTCTTGCTCCGACGGCTTCGACGACGGCGACCCTTGCGATGGGCGATGCTTTGGCTGTCACGACTCTTCAGCGCAAGCGCTTTAAGCCCGAGGACTTTGCGGAACTTCATCCGGGCGGAACCCTTGGGCGCAAGCTTTTGACCCGTGTTTCGGATGTCATGCACGTCGGAGAGGCGATGCCGCTCGTGTCGCTGGACACCCCGATGCGTGATGTGCTGTCCGCGATGACCCAAAAAGAGGTCCGCGGTGTGGCCGGGGTTTTGGACGAGAACCAGGCTTTGGTGGGAATTGTGACCGACGGTGACTTGCGCCGCCGACTTGAAAAAAGCCTGAACCCTCTTGATGACATGGCCCGCGATCTTATGTCTCGCACGCCGAAGACGGTTGATGCGAGCGAACTCGCCGAGCGCGCTCTGTTCATGATGGAGCAGTTCAAAATTCAAACATTATTCGTTGTTGATCGCGGTTCCAAGGAGCCGGCTCGACCTGTCGGGCTTCTACATTTCCAAGATTTGCTTCACGCAAAACTTCGTTAGGCCGGAAGTCGAGTAGCTCGACGTTTGGTTAGCCTCGCGACCTCGTTCTTTTCAACAGGACTAGGTCGGTGCCACACTGACATGGGATTAAGTCTCGAAAGGTAGGGACCTCCATGCGTCGTTTTGTGGTGCTCGCATTATTTGGAATGCTGATCTCGGGTCGCGTCCACGCGGAAGTGATTCAGTTTCCAACGGAAGAACTGGCGACAGAGTCGGTTTTGCCGGTGTTCGATCAGCCGACGAGCGTTAGAAACCGAGTCGTCAGTCTCTCGCGTCGTATCGAGATCGGCGCGCTTATGGGTTACGCGTTGACGGAACCATTCTATAGCCCGTTTCAATTCGGCGGCACGCTCTCGTATCACATCGACGAAAAACACGGAATCAACATATTTGGATCATCCTTCATGGAAGGGCTTTCGAGCGAAGCCAAGCAATTGAACCCGATTCCGAACTCGGGACCTCCGCCTGTTTACGCGAACCTTCAGTATGGTCCTGCGCCGAAGAGTCTTCTGATCGGTAGCTATCAGTATTCGGCCTACTACGGAAAACTTTCGCTGACGAAAGACTACGTCATGAACCTGCATCTCTACGGTTTGCTGGGGATCGGGATGATCGGTCTCGGCGACGCGTCGAAGCCTGTTCTTGCTGTCGGCATTGGTCAGAAGTTTCACTTCTCGCCTTCGATCGCTTTTCGTTTTGATTTGCGACTACTTGGATATCAGGGGCCTGATCCGACCTCGATTCGCTTGGACAACAAGAACTCTGTTCAACCGTCGAGCGCATTCTACGAGAAGGTTTTTATCGAGGGGCTTTTGAACGTGGGCTTGAGCTTCATGTTCCCTGCGTTCTAAGTGGGCGTACTTGAAAGGTGTTTGTGATGAGACGCGACTCTAAAAAATCGGCCTCCAAGGTGATACTGTCGTTTTTGGTAGTTTTCACGCCGTTTGCGCTTCAGGCGCAGACAGATTAAGGGGCGCCTGCGAGCTTTTCGAGTATTTCGAGTGAACCCGGAGAGAAGGATGCGATCGAGCAAATCTTCGTAGACGATGGTCGTCC
>JAVFAU010000130.1:0-5842 GCA_034002335.1 Bdellovibrionales bacterium
TCGCCGAAGACGTCGTCAGCTCGCTTCGTCACTGCCTCGAACAAGGTGGCCGTATTTTTTTATGCGGCTGCGGAGCCACGGGACGACTTGCGCTCGTGCTTGAATCGATCTGGCGCGAGACACGCAGCCCTCATTTTGATTCCGAAAGAATCATCGCCTTCACGGCCGGAGGCGACTACGCGCTTGTTCGTTCACTCGGTATTTTCGAAGATCAGCCCAAGCTCGGGGCTCAACATTTATTGGATCTCGGCTTCAAAAACGGTGATCTTTTGGTGGCGATCACCGAAGGCGGCGAGACCCCATTTGTGCTAGGAGCCCTCGAGCAAGCGACCAAAACGAGCGCGATGAAATCGTGGCTGTTTTTTTGTAACCCTTCTGATGTGCTCAAAGAACTCGTTCAACGATCACGCGAAGCGATCGAAAACCCGGGCGTTCTCGCCCATTCGCTCGAAGTCGAACCGATGGCTCTAACGGGTTCGACGCGCTTACAAGCCTCGAGCGTGCTCATGGCGTTTGTCGGGGCATGCCTTCAAGAGGTTTCGACAAAAAAGAAATACGCGTGGATCGTATCTGAAATACTCGACGGCATCGATCATTTGCAGGCAGACCTTCTTCGCCCTCTCATTGAGGCCGAGAGCGCTGTTCATCAAGCTTCAGGCTATACGCTCCATCAAAGCCAAACGGCCGCCATCGCCGTGTTGACCGATACAACTGAACGAGCCCCCACGTTCAGTCTCGTACCGTTTGAAAACAGCGCCGAACAAGAAAGTCCTCAACTTTCACGCACCTATCTTGAGATTCCCGATGCGCAAAACTCCGAGGCCGCGTGGTCGGCACTCCTGAAACGTCGACCAAGACCATTTCAAGTACGAAACGGATTTCAGGCTCCGGCCATCGACGAAGCCGCGCTTCTTGGTTTCGACTTCTCGCGAGGCGTGTACGAACGTAGACTTTCGAGCGGAGCCGAAACAGACCTCACACTTCGCGTGGAGTTCGTTCAAAACGAAATTCATTTCGATATCCTTCCCGCCACTCACCCAGAAGAACGCTTCGAACTCATTTTCCCCTCAAGCGCTGATCTTCTTGTGCGCCAATGCCTGTTAAAATACGTTTTAAATCTGCAATCGACACTCATGATGGGCCGGATCGGTCGCTTTCATGGAAATCTCATGACGTACGTTCGCCCAACCAATAACAAGCTGATAGATCGCACCTTGCGCACGCTGCGTATATTGGCGGCACAAAGCCCAGACACTCACCTTCGTTCTCTCGCTCGTACGCCGGATGATGAGGTTTTTTTGAATGCGCTCTTCGTGGCTTCTCTGTCCATATCTTCAGATGAGGCCGTCGCTCTCAAAGCGCTTGACCTATTGAGTCAGACTCGCTGAGTCCGCAGTGCTGACTTGACTCATCGCCCTCCCCGTTGAACGAATTGAGTCATGAACAAATTCGAAATGCCTCGTTTCATCGCTCGTTCGCACTCACGCTCTTCACGCGCTCACTCGTTTCTAGCCACGCTGACGGCGACCGTCGGCATATCCGCATTTGTTTTGCTCGCAACCTCGTCGCAGGCATTCGCATGGGGACGCATCGGTCACGATCTCGCGGCTCGCGTTGCGGCTCATCTTGTCGCGGAGACGACAAACAAATCTTTTTACAAGTCGCGCGCTTACGATCTTGGTTACTACTGCAACGTTCCTGACCTGGTTTGGAAAAAGCCGGCGACCTACGAGGCCGAATACACCAACCATTTCATGAACCTCGAAGTTTTCGACCGCGAGTTCAAGAAAGCCATCGAAGAAGGCCGCCTGTCTCCCAAAGAAGACCCGTACGAACTATCGCGCCAAGCATTTGAAACCCGCTTCCCGTCTCTTCCTCGCACGACAGGTCGAGCTTGGTGGCGTGTGCGCGAACTCGAAAAGAGACTCGCCGCCACAGCGGACCTTCTGAAGCAAAGAGATATCCTTCTTGAAGAGCGCCATCGTCTACAAGGTGAATGGCTTCTTGTCGCAGGTGTCATCGGCCACTACATCACGGATCTCGCTCAACCGTTCCACGTCACAGAAGACTATGATGGCGAAGCCGCCGGCCAAAAAGGCATTCACGGACATTTCGAAGACAAACTCGTCGATCAGCTTTGGCCTTCAATCGACATGCAGGTCTACAAAGAGGCCGACCGCATGTGGGAAAAAGAACGCGCGGCGATGGCCGGTAAATCGACTCTCGCGCTTATGAAAGAGCTTTCGACTTCATCGAACAAAGAAATCGAAGAAATCCTAAAGCGCGACAAGCGAACTTCACGAGATGACCTTAAGAAAGCCGTCGAAGTTTACCGTCCGATTCTCGTGAAACGCCTAGCTGCAGGCGCGGTGGTTCTTGCGGAGATCTGGCGTCGACACACAAACTGGGCGCCGAACGAAGAACGCTTCTTTGTTTTCAACGGCCAGCCTGAGTTTATCGCGCCGCCTGAGCCGCCAGCGCCCAAACCTTCTCCGACACCCGCCAAGAAAAAGTAGCTCTCGTCGACAAAGCGGCCTTAGTAACTGAAGGCCAATGGGTCGCGCCGAATCGCATCGAGGCGCACTTTGATATTCCGCATAGCCGCTTCGATATCGACATTTGCGAGTGTCGATTGCGGCGTTTTGCCCAAATGAGCGGTCACCATACCCATTTGCATATCGAAAATCGGCACGAGTTTTCGAATGAAAATCAAACGTTGGAAGTCCTGTCCCGCTTCGACCAACGCCTGCTCGGGACTGCCAAAGGCCATCAATAAGAACTTTGGTTCAAGAAGGTCCGTTCGTTTCATAAAAAACTTAGGCTCGCTATATAGCAAATCAACCTGGTTTGAAACCATCAAGAGGTTCGCGGCAATCGCGTGTCGACTGATCGATTGAATCAATTTTTCATCGAACTTGACCTGTTCTTGCTTACCCGCCTCAAGCGTCTGCTCGAACTGTCCTTTCATGTTTTCCACGTTGTTTTTTCGATACTGTGTCTCGAAATACATCGCGAAAAATGGGGAAACGTACGGAGACACCCTTCCAACCGCCATGTGATGATGAAAGTAACAATTGTTCACCTGAACGCCGATGAACGTATGCTTTTCACCACAGAAATGCTCCGATTCGGCGCCTATTGCGACCTCGATGGACTTCGCACGAATAAAATCAGCAAGAAGCCACGTGCCGTAACGCAGAGAGGGCGTCGCGACCGCGAAAACCGGCCGAAGCAACGACGAGTCAGGAAACGGATTTCGACCACTCGAAAAGCTCGCCGACACATAGGGCGCTAAAGACTCTCGAAAGCTGATCCGTTCCACGCCAAAGTGCCGCGCCGGTAAAACCGTGACCGCGATGGCTGAGAACAAAAGAACTCCCACCAAAACTACTCGCAAAGCCATTTGAGGAGTACGAGCCATACGCCGTGCAACTCCAGGCAAAAGTGAAACGATCAATGTCACAAGAGTTAAAACAATCGAAATCACCGGACTCAAAAGCGCGAAACGAATAAACGTTCGCCATCTCAAGGGCAGAACTTGCCACTCACAAATGTCCGCCCAACGCTTGATAAAGGCGTTGCCCACCACCCAAAAGCCGAGCATCGAAAACACAAACCAAACCGCGTAGAGCACGATCATCTTGTTTTGATCAAGCTCCAATCGAGCAGGAATTAACTGGTTACGAACGACAACCTGCACCGCGAAGTTAAACAAAGCCGTAAGAATGACGACCACAGAAAACGATTTGAGCGCAAGGGTGCCACGAGCGGAAAACGGGCTCAGGTTCTCGCGGTAGATTGTCAGGGAGTCTTTCTGGCGTGTCGCTTGCTCCACGCTCTCTATTCCAACAGGTCCTCGTCGCTTCGAGTAGCCCTACTTGCGCGGTTCCGGACTTCACGATAGGTCTAAGGCCCATGAAGACGACCAACTTGACATACACACGCGCCGTCACCGAGCTCGTGTTTGCCGGAGCGATTTGGGGGTTCGGTTACGTCGCAACGGTCTGGTCACTTCAAGCCGCAGGTCCTGTGGCCCTATCGGGTTGGAGATTCGTTTTAGCCGGCCTCATCGGAACAATCTGGAGCTGGCGTCACCTAAAAGAGCTTCTTTCGTTTCTCCGTGTCGCCTGGATTCCGGGAATCTTTCTTGCGCTCATGATTTTCTTTCAGACTTGGGGACTTCAATATACGACCGCGACAAAAAGCAGTTTCATTACAGCCTTGTACGTTTTGATCGTCCCGCTCACGGAGCCGTTCTTTGTTCGCCAAGCGACCAGCTCGGCGGAAAGTCGTCGTCGCACACGACGCCTTCTTTTTTACGCCGCGACCTCCCTGTTTGGAGTCGCACTCATGTGCGGGCTCCTGAATCAACACGACCTTGACGAAAAATCGAAATGGAACTTTGGAGACTTTCTAACTCTTCTTTGCGCGCTCGCCGCTTCGGCTCACATTATCGCGATCGATCTCGCAAACCGGCACAAGAACGAGAAGGCTCATGGCGATGCCGGTGGAAAAATGAACGACATTCGCTTTAACACCGCTCAAAGCCTATGTGCCGGGATACCTATGTTCGTCGTCGCCCTCGCTGCAGATCCGGCCACAATGCGCCTGCCCTCGGTACTGATCGAAACAAAGCTACCGCTCATCGGGTTTCTTTCGCTCGTGATCGGCTCGACATTGATCGGATTCGCACTACAATTCAGAGCTCAAAAAATTCTTTCACCGTCTGCGGCGTCTTTACTGTTTCTTTTAGAATCGCCATTCGCGGCCATATTCGCCCTGCTGCTTCTTGGTGAGAACATGAGCTTCACGCAGCTACTGGGAGGCTGCGTGATCCTGGCTTCGATCGCCATGGGAGTACGTCACTTATCCAAAGCTGCATCGCCGTCAAACTCACTTAAGTGAGACAGAAGGTCTTGTGTCGCGGCAACGGCCTGAAGATTCGCCTAACGCCAAACGACTGTTTTTCATTTCGTCGTTCTCCGATCCGTGGCGGTTTCACCCTTCTTAGGGACATCAGATGAAAGCTTCGGAATTGGCAAATTCAAACCACACATCTTGTATTTGGAAGGCTCGCCTTGACACCCCAAAACAGACCTCAAACTTGGATTCACACCGATCACACCCGCAATCCGCAGACGCCATGGCGGATGGTTCAATTTCGTGTGATCAAACTCTTCTTTTTCTTCGCTTGCGCTCTCGCACGCTCGTCGAAACCCAGAACGCATGAGGTCTTTTCGCTGCTCCAATGGGTATTTCGTAAGCATCCGTGCCAGCCCTTCAGACGCGAGCATATCGGCAAAGACCTCTTCTTCTTGGTTACTTACTAACCGTATAGATTTTTGATCTTGAAAACACCGACGCACGACCAAAAACTGATCTCGCAACCCATACCCGTGCACTGCACTTATCCGCGGGCCAAGTTTATGGGCTATTTCATGAGCAAGAATTAAAAGAACTTCCATAGGTTTTTTTTCAGTACTCAAAATGACTGCTGGCGAAAGCTCAACCTCTTTTCTGGGATTCCAACGTCGGAGCGTTCTCGACTTCCATGTATAGGAAGCGTTCATGCTTGTCATCTTCTCCTCCATCCGTGGATTTGCGAACATTAAATATACATTTCTTGCTTCACCACCTGAGTCTCTAGAAAACTTCGATGCATCAAGAGTCTGTATTCCATTCTTACCCATTATATAAAACTCCTCGCCAGGCTTCTTGAGCCAAGAAAGGGAAAGACGATCGTATTCATCAAGAATCACATGACGTCGACTCGGATCATCCTTCAACATGTCGCTCACAACGGATTTCATAATTTCACGCATATCCCCGTACATTTGATGAA
>JAVFAU010000131.1:0-5834 GCA_034002335.1 Bdellovibrionales bacterium
CTCATAAATATCTTCAAAACAAAGCCAAAGAATCCGGCGATCGCGGCTCCGACGGCGGGTCGGACGACACGTCTGTTTTCGGCGGCGCCTCCAGCGACCGCCTGATAAACGAGATGCGCCAAAAAGTAACCCGATTTCTTATCAGCCGTGGTTTTGAAAACAATACGGCGCGCACGGTCTTTGACCGTCTCTGGGCTCGCCAAAAAAACGAAAATTAGCGTATATCTATGGACTATGAAATCTCGCGATATTCGACAGCTCTTTTTTGATTACTACACAAAACACGGTCACCAGCACGTCGCTTCGGGCTCTCTCGTTCCCGACAACGATCCGACCCTTCTCTTCACAAACGCCGGAATGAACCAGTTCAAGAACTTGTTCCTAGGCCTCGAAAAGCGTTCTTACAGCCGCGCCATCACATCGCAAAAATGTGTTCGTGCCGGCGGTAAACACAACGACCTTGAAAACGTCGGATTCACGGCCCGCCACCACACGTTCTTCGAGATGCTCGGCAACTTCTCCTTCGGCGACTACTTTAAAAAAGAAGCGATCCACTTTGCGTGGGAACTCCTCACGAAAGAGCTTCAGATTCCAAAAGACCGTCTCTACGTCACTGTTTTTGAAACCGACGACGAAGCCGCCGACATCTGGCACAAGCAAGAAGGCGTTCCGCGCGAACGCATCTATCGCTTCGGGGAAAAAGACAACTTCTGGCGCATGGGTGACACAGGTCCATGCGGACCTTGTTCGGAAATCTTCTACGATCACGGCCCCGAGGCGGATCTTGATCCCTCAAAACCCTCGGTCATGGGCGGCGACGGCGATCGCTACGTCGAAATCTGGAACAACGTCTTCATGCAGTACAACGAAAGCCCCGAAGGCCGCTCGTTACTCCCGAAACCTTCGGTCGACACGGGCGCGGGCCTTGAACGCTGGGCTGCGATGCTGCAAGGTCGTCCCAACAACTACGACACCGATCTCTTCATGCCGATCATCTCGAAAGCCGCGCAAGTCTCGAAAAAAGACTACGTGAGCGACTACAAGATTCTCGCTCAACACGCGGATATCCGCGACCATGTTGCGGCGATGCGCGTTCTTGCCGATCATTCACGCTCGACCGCTTTTCTTATTGCCGACGGTGTTCTGCCGTCGAATGAGGGCCGCGGTTACGTGCTCCGTAGAATCATGCGTCGTGAGATTCGCTACGCCCGCAAGCTCTCGGGCGACTCTACGCTTTTCAATCAGACAATTCGTGTGGTGATCGACGAGATGAGTGACGTGTATCCGGAGCTCAATCGCGGCAAAGATCTGATCGAACGCACCGTCACCGACGAGATCACCCGCTTCATCGCGACACTTGATCAAGGCACCGAGATCCTCAACGACTCTCTCAAAAAAATGGGATCGCGCGGAGACAAAACGCTGGACGGCGCCACGATCTTTAAACTTTACGACACCTTCGGATTCCCGGTCGATCTCACACGCCTCATGGCGAGCGAACAAGGTTTCGCGATCGACGAAACCGGTTTTGAAAAACAAATGAGCGACGCTCGCGAGAAGGCGAAGGCGGCAAGCGGTTCGCGCTTCAAAGCTTCAAGCGATGCAGCTCACCTTGTCGCCATCGCTCAAGAAGTTAAAACCGCTTCGGCCGCGACTGTGTTCTCGGGCTACGCGAAAACAAAAGACGCTTCGAAGATCGCGCTTGTTTCAAACGGCAAAACGAAAGTCGACTCGCTTGGGGCCGACCAAGAGGGCCTCTTCATCTCCAAGACGACTCCGTTCTACGCGGAGTCAGGCGGCCAAGCGGGCGACCGCGGTCTTTTGACCGGTCCAGGCGTGCGAGCCGAGATTTTCGACTGCACCAAGCAAGACGACATACACCTTCATCATGTTCGAGTTCTCGAGGGCACGCTCACGACCGGCGCCGACATCACGCTCGAAGTCGAAACAACAAATCGTCGCTCGACCGCAAACAACCACTCGGCAACGCATCTTCTTCACGCGGCTCTTCGCAAGATTCTGGGAACACACGTGACTCAAGCCGGAAGCTTGGTTGAGGCCGATCGTCTTCGTTTCGACTTCACACATAACAAAGCGCCGTCTCGCGAGGAGCTTCGCCAAATCGAGGACCTCGTGAATCAGGAAATCGGCGCGGCCATTCCCGTCGAAACCGGCGAAATGGCGCACGCCGATGCGATGAAGATGGGGGCCATGGCCCTGTTTGGAGAAAAGTACGGCGATAAAGTGCGCGTGGTCCGCATGGGCTCGTTCTCAACCGAACTTTGCGGCGGAACCCACGTCGACAACACGGCATCGGTTCGCCTTTTCAAAATCCTCAGCGAAGGCGGCGTTTCCGCAGGCGTTCGCCGCATTGAAGCCGTCACCGGCGATCGGGCGCTTCAGTTCTTACAGGTCAACACCGACGAGAATCTTCACGCGCGCGAAACGGCCGGGCTTCAAAGCGGCACGGGCACCGTCGCCGGATACATCGACCTTCTTCGCGACAAGGTCAAAGACCTCGAACGCGAGCTAAAGAAGCTAAAAGGCTCTTCGATCGACGCCGATCAACTGATTCAAGAAGCGCGACCTTTTGCGTTCAAGGGACCTAAAGGCGAAGCCTCGGGACGCTTCCTTGCGGCCTCTCTTGAGATCGACGATCGCGATGTTCTCTCGCAGCTTGCCGACAAGCTCCGCGACAAACTTGGAGACAGCGCCGGATCAAGCGTCGTCTGCCTTGTCGGCCGCGGACCGAATGGCGAAAGCGGCGGCAAGCATCCGATTATCGTGACCGTATCGAAAGATCTCACGGCAAACGGAGTGAGCGCCGGAAAAATTCTCGGCGAGGTTGCAAAAGAGATGGGCGGAAAAGGCGGCGGACGCCCCGATTTCGCGCAAGGAGCGGGCGAAAACCTCTCGAAAGCCAACGATGCTTTCGCAAAGGCCGCAGGTTTGCTTTGTTAGACGATTCAGCTGATGTCGGCAAGAGGGCATGAGGTTTGAAGAGACAGTGAGACAATGGATGTAGCAACAAATCGGTTCTCGCAAATTCTCACTCAAACGTTTCGGCTGTCCGAATTCCGAAAAGGGCAGCGTGAAATTATCGAAGCCGTGACGGCCAAGCGCGACGTCATGGCGGTTCTCCCGACGGGCGGCGGCAAATCTCTCTGCTATCAGTTTGTCGCCGTTCACGAACAGAAACTCGTGATCGTCATCTCTCCCCTCATTGCGTTGATGCGCGACCAAGTTCACTCGCTCATGCGCTTGGGAATACCGGCAGGCTCCCTGCACTCGGGCCAGTCGGACGACGAAAAGCGCGCCGTTTTCAGAGAGATCACCAAGGGCGGCACGTTCGTGCTTTATCTTTCTCCCGAACGCGCCCATAAGCCCGGGTTCAAAACATGGATTCGCGATCAAAGCATCGCACTTTTCGCGATCGACGAAGCTCATTGCGTCTCGCAGTGGGGGCACGATTTTCGGGAAGAGTACGGCATGCTCGCGGAACTTAAGACGTTAAGGCCCGACGTTCCGATTCTCGCGCTCACGGCCTCGGCTACGCCAATCGTTCTCGACGACATCGAACGAAGCCTCGCTCTCAAAAAACCGGAACGACAGGTGCACGGCTTTTATCGCCCGAATCTGTTTTATCAAGTCGAAACGTGCACCAATGAAGACGAAAAGTTTCGTTTTGTTTTCGACGCCATCGCAAGCACGCCGACCGGTCGGATCTTAATCTATTGCGGAACGCGCAAACAAACCGAAGAGCTTTGGGGCATTCTGTCTTTGAAGTTCGAAGGGGTCGGGTTTTATCACGCGGGCCTGAATTCAGAAACACGAACGGAAACACAGAAGGCTTACATCGACGGTCAGTACCGCATTCTGATTGCGACCAACGCGTTCGGAATGGGTATCGATCAACCCGATGTGAGACTCGTCGTTCACTTTCAGCTTCCGGCGAATATCGATTCTCTCTACCAAGAGATGGGACGCGCCGGTCGCGACGGCCTCCCCTCGACCTGTCTTCTGCTTTACTCACGGGCTGATAAAGGGCTTCAAAGCTACTTTATTACGAACTCAAACGCGCGAAAGTCGATCATTCAACTCCGCTGGCAAAACCTCGAAGCCCTGGTCGCGTACGCGGAAGGCGGAGAATGTCGTCACTCCGAAATTCTCGCGTACTACAAAGACAAACAGCGCCTCCGCACATGCGGACACTGCGATAGCTGCGCCCCTGATTCATCAAGACGAATCAAACGGTCGGCTCTGCCACCCGTTAAAACTCTGGTACGCACGAAAAAGAACAAATCACACTCCTCGGTTGATCTCGCGCCCGGCGAAGCGCTATCGCCCGCACAAAGTCGCGCGCTTCAACACATAAAAGAGTGGCGACGCCTGACCGCCATCGAACTCGACCAACCGGCGTTTGTAATCTTCAGCGACAAGGCTCTGCGCGATCTCGTCGCAAAGAATCCAAAAACGCTGAGTGAACTTGAAAACGTTTATGGCTTTGGCCCAGCAAAAGTCGAAAAGTTCGGACCAGACATCATTCGTGAGCTGGCATCAAGCGACGATACCCCAAAATAAGAAAAATCCGCGACCGGACTCAGAGATCCCTTCGCCTTAAATCTCGATTTGATACAAAATGGATTTCTCACTCGTTTGTATAACTGTCCTGCTCTAAGATGAGACTGTGGGGGCGTTTTAAACTTCATTTTTTTTCTCAAGCAGGAAAGACATCTACATATGCGGAAACTTGTTGATCGTCCGGTCTCAGCCAAGCTCTCAGCACTTAGCATGCTCGCGCTGGCCGTACTTACTTTGTCGTACCAAAACTGTGCGGACTCGTTTTCCATTCGAAACGAACTCGAAAGTCAGCAAGAAACAATCAGCCCTTTCGAGAGCCTCTCCCTGAATACCCAAGAAGATATTCAAATGTTCGGGGCGAACGTAGCCGCGACCCGCGATCCGGAACTCGTTCGAGCGGCGGGCTCATCAAGCCGGCTTGATCGCGAACACTATCTCCGCAGATCTTGCTATTGCATCAATTGTCATGAGCAAACAGGTCCAGCCGTCGACCAAGCTCCACGCATGATCCAAGCGGTCGCGGAGTCGAACTGCCGCTATGTCCGCTGGGCGACATTCAACTGGGTCGATCTTCACGGTAAACAGACAAGCGAACTTCCCGAAAACGAAGTCGCGGCCAAACGCACTCGCGAAATGGCTACGTTCGCATCGTTCATTAGCCGACTTCCCAAAGGAGTGATCGCCGAATTCGCGCTTCCTGAGATCGTATCGGAAGCCGCCGTCAAAGCTTTGCGTGTCACAAGCGCCGAAGAAGCAAAACTGAATGAGCTTGCGCGAAAGCACAATCCGAGTGCGTATCCCTTCGAAGGCCTCCGATACGAACGCGTGAGTCGAGGAGAAGCGAACAACTGGGGCGGCGGCTACCGCAACAGCATTCCCGTCCTCGACACAAAAGACGGCTGGCACTATCACCTTCTACTCTACATTCGAGCACATGATGCCGGAGCTCGCGGCTTCTACCTGCCGCAAGCCAACCATCGCTTTATGGGAGACTCAAGAGGCCGTGAAAGTCATTTTGAGAGTTTCATTCGCGCCCTCCAGGACTACGCGGTTTCCCGTTCAGAGGTGGACTCCATTTTCGGCAGCGAAAGCCTTGAACAGCTTTACCATGGTGTAAATGGACGTCCCGCCAACGCCCACCTCATCGATTTCGTTAAGTACATCGTCGATCTCGAAGTCGCTGAAAAAGACATGGCGACCGGCAAGTACTCTGGTCTGCGACCGAACGGATCGAGAATCAACTGTCGGCACTC
>JAVFAU010000132.1:0-5808 GCA_034002335.1 Bdellovibrionales bacterium
CCGCAGAAGCCGCGAAATCTCCAAGCCGCGAGGTCAAACGCCCAAAGAGATTCCAAAACTGCGGACGGCCTCGATGCGCATCCGCGTGTTTCATCAAAATCGTCATGGCTTCGTCGTTTTGACCGTTTGAAACAAGCGCCCCGATTTCAAATGAATCGAGCGTCCATACGTCGAAGACTCCACGCGCACGGAGGTCGCGAATTTCGACCAACGATCGCTCCACTTGGCCATTGAGCTGAAGACGCCGCAAGCGTGTTTGAATATCTTTGACCGTCGCCGAGCACGTGACTCTCGGCGCTTCGCCGACCGTGTTGAAATCGATACGGTTCTGCGAAAGGATCGCTCCCCACGACGCCACTTCGGGAGCCGCCGGATAGCGCGCGAATAAATCGCGAGCCACGCGGCAGTCCATTGTTCCCATCTTGCGACGAGCTTTGAGCAGCATGTAAAGATACGAAGGATATACATCCTGACCGCGCACAAGGCGACGGGAGGCGCGCAAGGTTTTATCGATCTCGGTCCATGTTTTTCTCGCGGCCGTTTGCTTCTTCTCGGTCTCTTGGCGAGTCGCAACCTGATCCATCACGGACACCAACTCAAGCGTCGCACGCGCGCGCATCGAAATCGGCGCGTCGCCACGATCCGCCTTCAAAACACGGTTCAAAGCTTCGCGCGCAAGAGCGTCTTGACCCAGACGCGCGTAGAGTTTTCCGATGGCGAAATTCAACTGCGTCTCAAGCGGACTTTTCACGATGAGCGCGCGCTTATACTCCTCAACCGCTTCAGTATCCCGCTTGAGCTCTTCTAAAATACGTCCTTTTGCAAGGCCCGTGATCGCCGCGCCCGAAACCGCATCGTGCTCAGTCAGGCGCTTGCCCCAATCTCCGTTCAGTCGGGCGAGCGCCGCCTCGGACTTGCCGTCGCGTACGTGCGTGCGAACTTGATTCAAGATCGCGCTCACAGCCACCGCGCCGGAAGACTGTCCGAAAGCCATCTGCGGGAATGAAATTAAGTGCCCGAAAAGAATCCAGGCGAACACGAAGTAACGAGCGAATTTGTTAAGCGTCATGATTCAATTCTCTGCCTGTTTGCGAGGTCATATGATAGCCACACACTATGGCCAAATCGAAGTCTAAATCTGTTTACGTCTGCCAATCATGCGGAGCGCAACGCGCTCGCTGGGAAGGCCGCTGCACGGACTGCGGCTCTTGGAACTCCTTCGTTGAAGAGCGCGTTGTCCCCGAAACACCCGCACGCGGCCTCTCAAGCACTCCCAATCACCGAAGCTGGTCGACAAGCTCGATCGGGAATCCGACAGGTACCCCGCTTGGAGCGCAAACACTCGGCGCCATCGCTCAAGCCGCTCAAGAAGACATCGCAAGACAGTCGTCAGGCTCCGGCTCCAATCAAGGCCGCGGCGGCCAAAGAGCACGACTTTCGACCGGATACGCGGAGCTTGATCGCGTACTCGGCGGCGGACTCGTGAAAGGTTCGTTCACACTCGTCGGCGGCGACCCCGGCGTGGGAAAATCCACTCTGCTTCTGCAGATGGCCGGCGGCCTTGCGACCGAAGGCGCTCGCGTTTTGTACGTCTCCGGTGAAGAGTCGATTGAACAAACGGGCCTCCGTGCGGAGCGCTTGGGTCTCATGAAAGGGCCGGCGACGGACCTTGTTAGCCTCTCGGCCGAAAGCCAACTCGAAGTGATTCGCGACATGGCTCTTGAATCGAAACCCGATGTTCTTGTTGTCGACTCCATCCAAACTGTTTTCCTATCCGATCTCGCGTCGGCCCCAGGTTCCGTCGCTCAAGTCCGAGAGTGCGCGGCCAGCCTTATGAACTTGGCGAAGGGCCACGGAATTTCCGTTTTCGTCATCGGTCATGTCACCAAAGAAGGTCAGATCGCGGGTCCAAAAGTTCTCGAGCACATGGTCGACACGGTGTTGAGTTTTGAAGGCGACAAAACTCACGCGTTCCGTCTTTTGCGCGCACTTAAAAATCGCTTCGGAGCCACGCACGAACTCGGTGTTTTCTCCATGGATTCACGAGGCCTCGTTGAAGTCGAAAACCCATCGGAGCTTTTCTTAGAAGAACGCGGCGACACGCTCATCGGATCGGCCGTCTACTGTTCCATGGAAGGCAGCCGCCCGCTTCTCTGCGAAGTCCAAGCACTGACTGTTTCAACCGCGATGGCCATGCCCCGACGCACGTCCATTGGCTTTGATACGAATCGCGTTCACCTGCTCGCGGCGGTTTTGAATCGCCACTTACGCTTGAAGCTCGCTCAAAGCGATTTGTTCATCAACGTCGTGGGCGGCCTCAAGCTTGACGAACCGGCCGCGGACTTCGCCGTCGCGGCGGCTCTTATCTCAAGCGAGACTGGTCGCGAGATCAATGCGAAGACCTGCTTCTTTGGCGAAATCGGACTCACGGGCGAGGCACGAGCCGTTCCGTTCGCGGAAAGCCGACTGCGAGAAGGAAAAAAACTCGGCTTTGAGCGATTCGTCGTTCCCTACAGCAATAAAAAACAACTCACGCCGATGGGGCGTGAGGCGCTTAAAGGTGTTGTCTTTGTAAAGAACATTTCAGAGCTCGCGCACGCGGCGGTCGACGAGACTAAGCCACTCGCACCAAAGCCGCCTTCAAAAGATTTGCGTGATCATTGACCTGAATACGGACACGCGTTGAACTGCGTCCGTCTTTTTCGCGAATTTCCGAGCAGACGAGCGGAATCTTCCCTTCGGGCCCAAGATCAATTTCGGCGTGAAAAAAGCGCGGAAGCCCTGACGGCAACGGCTCCTTAAGGCGAAAGCCCGACGTCGAACAGTCAAGCGTCACGACTTGCAACACGCCGGTTGGGGTGAAAATTCTAACTTTAAATTTTTTATTGTAGCGAACATGATCACGGTCTTCGCTCGCGGCCTCGGATTCGAGCGCAAGAGACAACGTGGCTTCGTCGGGAAACGTCAACACGCGGCCATTTTCGGTCGGCGATTTCATCGGCTCGATCGCAGGCGAGTTGAATGAGTTTTGTGTCATACCCGAACGCAAGCGAAGATTCGAAGCGGCCGCTTCAATCGCGCGATACGAAACCGAACTGCGCGCGCCTTGGGACAAGTCGTCGATTGACGAAGTTTGTGAGCCATCCGCGGTCGAGCCGAACTTCTCGCTTGCTTGTTTCAAACGCGCCTCGGCACTCGACGTGAGCGATCCCTCACCCGTCGGAATCGGCGGCGGAGCGGGTCTTGTTTTGTCAGAAGAAGATTCAAGAATTTGAGAAAGGTCCGAGAACGGCTGCCATTCCGACATGCCTTCTTGCCAAATCATCCACTCGGCGTGGGCCTTCTTGGGTAAAACGCGGTAAAGAAACGCGATATTCGCAAAACTCACCTGATCGAACTGCTTGCGGTCCGACAGGCGAAATAAACTCCAACCCAAGCCGGCGTCGTTGACGATACTTTTCATACGCGAGCCTCTCCTTAAGCCCCTCTGGCCTACGCCAAGGGCTAACTTCGTGTCGGCAGAAACCCGCTTCGATATGAAAGTTCAATCCCAGTTCGCGCCGATTTCCGTGCGCTCACTAGACCTTTGCCCTATTCACGGCAACCGACCACGCCTCTAAACGAGACGCTCTGGCTTCGCTCGTCATCTTCGGCTTAAAGATCTTATCGGTTTTCCAAATCGCTCGAATCGAATCGAGATCTCCAAACAGATCCGCGCCATGTCCCGCGATGAAGGCCGCACCGGCAGACGTCGTCTCGATCGAACGAGGTCGCACCACATCCACGCCAAGATAGTCGGCCTGAAGCTGCATCAAGAGCTGGTTCGCGCTCGCTCCGCCGTCGACACGAACGCTCTTAAGACCGGCTCCCGGAATCGAAGCCGCGACATCTTTTGCCATCGCTTCAAGAATCTCCGCGTTCTGCAAAGCCATCGCTTCGAGCGTCGCGCGCGCGATGTGCGCCTTGGTCGTTCCTCGTGTAAGTCCCGCAATAAGACCGCGCGCACGCGGGTCCCAGTGAGGCGCGCCCAATCCGGTCAAAGCCGGAACGAACTCGACACCCGCCGTATCGGGCACTGTCTTCGCGAGTTTTTCGATATCTTTTGATTCTTTGATAAAACCAAGCTGATCACGCAAGAACTGAACCGCGGCCCCGCAAATAAATGCGCCACCTTCAAGCGCATAGGTCGTGCGCGTATCACCCTTTAGTCTCCACGCGGCGGTCGTCAGAAGTCCCGATGCCGACGTCAGACGTTTTTCGCCCGTGTTGATGAGCAAGAAACTTCCTGTTCCGAACGTACACTTCGCCTCACCGACGTCGAAACACGCCTGTCCAAACAGCGCAGCCTGCTGGTCTCCCGCGATTCCCGTTATCGGAATCCCGTTTGGAAGAACTCTCATTCCGTGGGTCGCTCCGAAATCCCCAGACGACGACTCGATCGACGGAAGCATCGACGCCGGAATGCCGAAGAGCTTAAGAAGCTCCTCGTCCCATTGGCAGCTCTCGAGATTCATCAGGAGCGTGCGCGAAGCATTCGACACATCCGTTTTATGACTGCGACCTCCCGTGAGGCGCCAAAGAAGATAGGTATCAATGGTCCCCATCGCGATCTCGCCGCGTTCGGCGCGCGCGCGCAGGCCCGAGGTGTTGTCGAGCATCCATTTTACTTTGGTCGCCGAGAAGTAGGGATCAAGAACAAGCCCCGTCTTCGCTTTGACCATGGCCTCATGACCTTCGCGCTTAAGCCGCTCGCACTCCTCGGTTGTTCGTCGATCCTGCCATACGATGGCGTTGCCAATCGCTTTACCCGTTTTGCGATCCCACAAGACGACTGTTTCGCGCTGATTGGTGATTCCGATTGCGGCAATCGCCTCGGGACCAAGAGAGCCTAGGTGGCTACGAGATTTTTTTAAAAGTACGGTCAACGTGTCCGTGACACTTTTCCAAATTTCATCTGGCTTGTGCTCAACCCACCCCGGTTTGGGATAGTGTTGTCGATAGTCGCGATCCGCCCGGGCCACGACGGAACCCGATGTCGTCATCAGGCTGACCGTGGTTCCCGTTGTCCCTTGATCGATTGCGAGAATGTAGCGGTTTTTGGTCTTCGACTTAATACTTGAACGGAGCTTTGAAAGTGCCATGGTCTAATGTGAAGATGAATGCCGCCAAAAATGCAATGTCGAAAATAAATGAGCTCGTGCCTCAAGGACCAGCATGACCCGCGACTCCGAATCGAAAAAATCCGACCGCAGCCTGCTTGGAACACGCAAGTGGCTTGAGGCCTCCCAAGAGCGTCTCCAGGAACGTTTTCAACAGCAGTTGAGTGATCTTGCCGCAACGGAACGGATGATCTACCGCGCACTCCCTCGCTTTATGATGGAAATCGCACGCCGCTATTTCCGTCTTGAGGTCGAAGGGCTTGAACACATCCCTCGACGCGGCGCCGGAATCATCGCCCCCAATCACTCCGGCTATTCTGGTTTCGATGCCTTTTTACTTGCGAACGAAATTCATCGCTCGACCGGACGACTGCCGCGCATCCTGACACATCACTTTTGGTTTCTAACAAAAGCGACGGCCATTCCCGCGGAAAAAGTGGGCTTTGTCGAAGCGACCACACAAAACGGCCGCGATCTTCTGAAAAGAAATAACCTCATCGTTCTTTTTCCAGAGGGTGAACACGGAAACTTCAAACCGACGACCAAGCGCTACCACTTGCAAGAGTTCAAGCGAGGCTTCGTGCGCCTTGCGATCGAGCGACAGTGTCCGATCATTCCCGTTCTCATCATCGGAGCCGAAGAAACCCAT
>JAVFAU010000133.1:0-5798 GCA_034002335.1 Bdellovibrionales bacterium
AAAAAAACACGCGTCGCCAACTTTCACGGTCAGACGCTCAAAGCTTTTGCTGAACTCATGGGAGCGTGCGGCCTTTCGAACACCAGCGATATTCGCCGCTCTCATATTTACCATCGAGCCGCGACGGGCACCGTCGTCGACTACGAATCTCTTTATCCGTCGGCAATCGCTTCGAGCAGTGTCACCCGCCGCGCACCAAATGCCGAGCGCTTCCTCGAAGCACCAAGTAGTTTTTAAAAAAGCAAGGCGAGCTGAGAAGTAGGACACTGCCTCTTCCCGCTCGCCTCATTCAACTAGCACCTTTCAGCATCTAGTTTAGCATCTAAACGCGATGCCTAAGCTGCCTTCGCCAAACGTCTTCGCGCCAGATTCTTTGCATGTTCGCGACGCAAGACCTTTTGAACCGTATTGACCGCTGAACGAACGGCCGCGTGCAGGTCATCAGCCTCGCGCGAAACATGAATCGGAGCACGGCGTGCCGGCCTTAGTGTGATACCGACCTCGAATGTTTTCCCTCGGCTTCCTCGCTCAGTGTCTAAAGTCACTTCGACGCGAGTTTCATGTCGATTGAGGAATTTCGCCAGTGAATGGTCGACAACCTCCTCCACGAAACGAGTCAAGTGCTCGCGAGACTCGAAACCTTGGTAAGTAGTAACTGTCTTTACCTCCGCTGCGTTCACTGTTGCTTGTGGCACCTTAAACCTCCTTTGGTCTTTGGTTGCGCCCAGTATCGCGCTGACGCGAGCGGATTAAAAATAGAATGATTCTCTACGAGCCATCCAAAATTTCGATACCTTGACAGACGCTTTTTGTAACTCAGTCTGATAATTTTCAGTGCAACATTCTTCGCGATTCGCAGATCAAATTAAACGCGTGTTCATGCTGGCACGCGCAGAATTATGGGACCCATTTGGGGCATCTCATCACGTACCCGAGACGAAATATCTCATAGGAAAAAAACTGAACCTGTCCTACGATTTCGAAATGACAAATCACAACATGAAATCTCTACTTAGGTTTGGACGAAAAACGGCATTTATGTCGGGTCTGATTTCAATCAAAGGTGTGATTCTCATCACCTTGTTCTGCGGTTTTGCGCAAGCGGCGGCCCCCCAACCGTCCCCCGCGCCATCGCCCTCTTCAGCATCCTTAAACGCGTCGAAGCTTTCTTTTTCAGGCGCAACACTTTTCGTATTCGGCGCTTATCAAGGAGCCTCATCGCCAGAAGAGCGCGCGCGATCCGCGCGATCACGTCTCGACTCTGCGTTTTCGGACACGTTACACGCGGGCTCGGTCGCACCTGAAAACTTCGAAATCCGAGAAACACCCTCGCATATCGAATTCCTGTACAGAGAAACCATTCTCTTCACGATGACCCCTGGAGATGCCGAAGCCAGCGCCCTCTCTTACTCCAAGGAATCTGCGGGCGTCGTGCGAGAAAACCTCATCAATGCTTTCTCAGAAGGTGTCGCCGATCGAAAGCCCCAGTCTCTGGCTATCGCAGTGGCCTCGATTCTCGCCGTTTCTTTGATCTACGCCGTTTTGCTTCGACTGCTTACAACCGTTTCCGACAAAGCCAAGCTTTTCGTCGATCGTTCCCGCCACTTGGAGCAAAGCCGCCTGGCTTTCTTGTTTCGAACATCCATCCTCAATCGAGGGCTTATCAATCGCATCGGTCACATCGCCGTCGATATCGCGGCCATCGCATCGTTCTTGGTCCTGACATACGTTTACATCCCGGTCGTTCTTAGTTTCTTGCCATGGACACAGGGGTGGGCCGAGAAAATTTTCGATATGGTTTCTGAACCCGTCTTATGGATCTGGAACGGGGCCGTCAAAATCGTACCGAACTTCTTCTTCATCGTCGTCGTCATCGTGTTCGCCCGCTACCTTTTAAAGGCCGTGCACTTTTTCTTTCTCGCAATCGAACGCGGGACGATCACAATCGAAGGGTTTCATCAGGATTGGGCTAAACCGACCTATCAGCTCGCTCGAATTTTCGTCATTCTCCTCACAGTCGTCATGTGCTTTCCCTACGTGCCCGGCTCCGACTCGCCCGCGTTTCAAGGTATCTCGGTTTTCTTGGGCGTCCTGGTCTCTCTCGGCTCGTCATCGGCTATTTCAAACATGATCGCGGGTGTCGTGATGACCTACATGCGCCCCTTCAAAGTCGGAGACCGCGTGAAAATCGCGGACACCGTCGGCGACGTCATCGAAAAGGAACTCCTCGTCACGCGCGTACGAACCATCAAGAACGTCGATGTCACAATTCCGAATTCGATGATTTTAGGCAGTCACATCGTCAACTACAGCGCGATTGCCAGCGAGAAGGGCCTCATTCTGAACGCGACAGTCACAGTCGGTTACGACATACCATGGCCCAAGGTTCATGAAGCTCTTATCGAAGCGGCCCTTTCTTGCGAAGATATCTTGAAAGAGCCAAAGCCCTTTATCTTTCAGACCGCGCTCAACAGCTTCAACGTCAGCTACGAACTTAACGCCTACACGAATGCCGCGTCGAAAATGCAGAAGATCTATTCCGACATCAACACGGCTGTTCAGGATGTTTTCAGTCGAGAAAAGATCGAACTGTTATCCCCCACCTATTCCGCCCTGCGCGATGGAGGCGAAACGACAGTTCCCGACAAAGGGCGCCCCACTGGAACGAAAGCTCGTTCCGTTCAAATTCACAGCATCCATGCTGATGAATAATGCGAAGCCGCAGCTATCCATAAACTGACATTATGCGTTTCGACGTCATTCTTCACACTCAACGGAGCGCACACGCTGTCAAAAATCACCGATTTTCAGTCGATGGCGAGCGTCAATGTTTCAATTGACGCCCTCCCGTGCATTAGAGAAGTTCTCACGCAAATGTCCGAGGGGGGCTACATATGTTCGTCACGCAACCGAGAAGTCGAGGGGCTTCTTTCGCCAACTCTATTAGCACTAAATTCATTGGCTCTGTCGCGCTCGCTCTGATCGCCGTCCTCACGGTAGCCGGCTGCTCCAAGCCAGAACAGCATGCGGCCGACCTAAATACCGCAGACTCTTTGGCGTTCAGACCGCTTTCTGACTCCGATGCGCTTTCAGATTTCGACGCCTTGGTCGCCTCTGTTCGCTCGCTCTACGGTCCTTACGAATATAAGGAGCGCCGTTTCGGGTACAACCTCGAAGCCGAAGCTCAAAAGGTCCGCGCCAAATTCTCTTCGGCCAAAACGGACGAGGAGCGTTTCGCCCTAAACCTCGAGTATCTGCGCAAGCTCGAAGACGGTCATGTCAGCCTTTCACCGCTTTTCCGCGAACGCAAAGTCATCCCGATCATCATTATGCCTGTTGAGGACCGCTTCATTGTCGCACACGTCGACAGTTCCGTCGTTCCATATGGACTGAACGTCGGCGACGAAATTCTCAGTGTCGACGGCATCACGCCGGAAGAGGGCCTCAAAACGATCCTCAAGTACACATGGTTCGCAAACGAAGAAAGCGATCGCCACCTCGTATTCTACTTCTTCTACCGCCCATCTCATATCACAGAGCTTTTCCCTAAAAAGTCGTTCGCTCAAATCGAGTTCGCGAAGCAGGACGGGACCAAGAAAATCGCGCGCATCGCATGGAAACAAACAAGTTCACGCGAACGCACCGAGACCATTGCTCGTGCGCAGGCCGAAAGCCAAATCGTGACGGACAAGTCCGATACATCTGAAATTCATGACGCCTTTACCACGAAAATCACGGCACAACCGGCGCCTCAACAACCTCCTCGTCTCTCAATCGAAGAGAAAGTTCTTGGCGCGAAAGCCATGCTTTCAGAGACACTTGCTGAGCGAATGGAAGCCGTTGCCAACATCGCAGAAATGGGCAACACGCCTCCGTGGTATTGGAATCAAAAGTTGCGTCAAACATACCAAGCCACGATGGTGACGCCAGAGCCCGATCGCGTTCAGCGCTACTACACGCTGTGGAACCGTCAGCTCGATGCGTTCTTCCCTTCGGTCGGTCCAGACGCGCGCATTCCCGCCGTTCTTCCGACAGTTTGGGCGGCCCTCTATAAATTCAACGGCAAGACCATCCTGCTTTTCCGTCAACCCGGATACAGCGTTTCCGACTTTCCGCTTCATTTGGCTATTTATTCTGCACTGATCGAGCAATTCCAGCCTCTGGCGGATGCGTTGGTTGTAGATCAAACTCACAATCCGGGAGGCATCGCGACGTATGCAGAAAGCTTTGCCCAGTTATTCGCGCCAAACGGCATGCGCGGTTTCGTTCAACGCCTGAATACTGATCGCAAATGGTACTCCGCCCTCGTTAGCTACTGGGTCTCACTCACTCCAGTCGTCGCGGCCTCACCGACAGGAGCCCGTATCCGAGCGCAAGCACTTGATCTTGAATCCGATTCCGAAGCGGGCCTTCGTCTGACCAAAGAGCCGTTCTCATTCTCTCTTCGCGACTATCTTCCGCCCGCTCCAGGCAACGGCGTTTGGAAAAAGCCATTCATCGTACTGGTCGATGAACTCTGCGGCTCAGGCGGCGATGCCTTCCCTATGGCTATTCGAGACAACAAACTCGGAAAGATCTTCGGCAACCGCACGGCTGGCCTTGGTGGAAGCGTCGAACAGGTCCTTCAACTTCCACACTCTCGCGCCTCTCTTGCTCTGACTCGCGGTTTGTTCTCGTCATTTGATCCGGACAACAACTATCCGGACGATCAAATGGTCGAAAACAACGGTGTCGTGCCGGATGTCATCTACAAACACACGGTAAAGGATTTCCGTAATGGGTTTGACGATTACTTCCGCGCCTTCTCTCAGGAGGTCTTGAAAGGCATTCCACCGCCGCCACTTCCGGGCGCGCCGATCTCTCCTTTCGAGAAGAGCAACCTTCTCAAAGCGACTCTCTCGATTACCGGAGAGCCTGAGCAAGCTTCATTCAGTTTCTAAACTGATCGCCAAAGCACACGTTCTAGTTTGACGTCGCCCCCGCGACGTCAAACTATGATTCAATATGCCTTTCACGTTTCGTTTCGCAGTCCTTTTGATCAGTCTTCTTCTCTGCCCCGTTCTCTGCCCCGAAAACGGACATACGCGCACGACCGTGGAAACCGATGTCTCTCTTCAAATCGATTCGCTCCCACAGGTGATCGGCAATGCCCGCAGGCAAGAAGCCTGGTTTCAATCAAAGTTCGGACTTAAATGGAGACCGGAAAGCAGCGCCCGGTGGCGCTTTGAAGGCCTCGTTCATCTCGAGATCTTGGCCCTGAGCCCTACGGCCACGACCGCACGCTCGCAAACACTCGGATCAGATCGCGCGGGTGAATGGAACAAGTCGGGGTCGCCTCACTTTCTCGAGGATCAAGACTTCTTTCTCGAGCACCGCTACGGCTATTTGCGCGTTTCAGTCGGCTCAAAAACTCTTCGCTGGGGTATTTCGGACTTCTTCGACCCGCTCGACCAAATCAACTCGCGACGCATGGAGCGCCCTCTTCAAGCGGTCAAACGCGGCGAATGGATGTTGCACACAGACTGGCAGCACCCTCATACAATGGGCGGTACTCTTGCCATCGAAACGTTTGTGATTCCAAGTAAACGCGGCGCGATTCTACCCTCCGAAACCAGCCCGTGGTTACCGCGCGAACTTTATATTCCAAATCTCCCTGACACGGAGTTTGTGCTGCCCGAACTTCTCGAGTATCGATTCCTCGGACGCGACGTACAAGACGCCGCTCTTTCATGGAATGCCGGCGCACGCATCGTCTGGCGTCCTGGTGAAAACGAAATCATTCTTCAGTACGACGAAGG
>JAVFAU010000134.1:0-5794 GCA_034002335.1 Bdellovibrionales bacterium
CACACGGACTTTGGGCTTCCATTTGCGTGTCGATACGCGGTGGCTGTGCCTTTGCCGCTTTCTGCAGGCGCTCTGTTTCACGACTCTCACGCTGTGCTTGTGCGGAGTGACGGCGCAAGGACTCTTCCGTATGAAGAGGCGCGTCTTCCGATACGATAAGCGCTCCGCCGTTGCGAGCCATGAACTTCAGAGCGATGAACTTCGTTTCGTCGCCAGATCCGAGTGTCGAACCCGGAGCTGGTTTTACGACCTTGATCGGAAAAAAATAGTCGTGCTTCTCGCCATCGAACTTGTAGAGGCCGGGGCGTTCTTGTTCGCGACTTGCGTTCCGAAGCCAGTTGTTCAATGTGAGTTCGAGATCTGGTTTGCCGTTTTTCGTGACGACAAAAGCATCTGGAATTTCGATGACGGTGCCGCGCTTAAGGAGTCCCACACGCTCGAGATCGCCGTCGACACTTTGACGAAGTTTGATGTCGTCGGTGAGTTGGATTTTGAGGGCCATCCCCATAGGTAGTCCCGTAGGAAGATACACGAGCTGAACCGCAAGAACGGTCCGAATGGCTTTTGATATAAGTGACCGTGGGTTCATGCGAGCTCCTTCGGTGAAATGAGATCCACACATCGTGCCAATGAGATGGCGCTGAATAGATGTGTAGTTTCCGCTAGTTACGGTTTGTCTCAAAAGGCGAATCTGACTTGTGACTCGTCTATGTACGACAGGTGTCTGGTAGTTAGACAGTCTTAGGCTTGAGTCTTCGAGTGGATACTGTTGAGATCGAAGTATGAAAATCCAGCGAATATATTGGGTGTATATCGGTCTTTTCTTGTCGATGTTTTTCTTTATTGAAGAGGCATCTGCGCGTTTGCCGAAAGACTCCGATTTGTCGGCTCTCATGGAGAGCGAGGTTTCCGAATTCGATATTCGTAAAGATGGCACGTACACAGTCGAATACTCCGTGCGTATCGCGATACTCTCAGAGGCGGGGCGTGAGAGTGAGGCAGTGAAGACGGTGAGTTTTAATTCACGCTCTTCGAAGTTTGAACTGCTCGAGGCGAAGACCATTAATGACGATCGAGAGATCAAGGTGGCGTCGTCGAACATCGAAATCAAAGAGGTCGGCGATTCGATGGCTTTTGACTCGATGAAAGAGGCGATCATTTCGTTTCCGGCGGTGCGTGTCGGGTCTAAAATCGTTTTGCGCTATCGCTTGCGCGTGCGCGAGATTCCGATCGAAGGGTTTTTCTCGACGGGACTCAATATTCAGCTCGGTGATATCGATCTGTTTCGACGCGTGATTCGAAGCGAACTGCCTTTGTATGTTTCAACTCACGACGAGATGGAGCTTCTTGATGTGAAGTCGAAACAAGATGGCCGTAAACATATTGTTGAAATTTCGAATAAGAAACCGATTCGACTGGGAGTCGTGCAAGAGGATTCGCCCTTTGTCGAGATCGGCCGTCTTCCTTCGGTGATTGTCTCGACGAAAGAAAATTGGTCTGGTTTTGCATCGGCGATTATTTCAGAACAAGAGCGGCTGCTTGCAGATCCGTTGCCGCCGGCGTTGGCGCGAATTCGCGATCAGGTAAAGGCTGAGCCGACGTCTCGTCGTATGGCTGTGCTCGCGGGTTTAATCGCGGAAGAGTTTCGGTACTTCGGTGATTGGCGTAGGCGACGAGGCGGGCACGTGCCGAGGTCGCTTCGTGAGGTGGTAGAAACGGAATACGGCGATTGCAAAGACATGAGTCTTGCGATCGTCGCCATCGCTCGGTCTCTTGGGCTTAAAGCCGACATTGCCTGGATATGGCGGTCCGAGCTGGCGCCTGACGAATCGTACTACCGTCTTCCGAACGACTACGGGTTTAATCACGCGGTTGCCCGGGTTGAAGATGGCGCGGTTCAGTGGATTGATGCGACAAACCCAGTTGCGACGCCGGGCTTGATACAATCGGATATCGGAGATCGTCCTGCGCTCGTGTTGCGGAAAAGTGGAAGTGTTTTGGAGCGAACACCGCGCTTGAGATCCGAAGATGCGGTTTCAAAGGTGGATCTCACCCTGCGGGTTCGTGGCGGGCAAAGGGCTCGTGCCGCGAATCAAGTTTTCGATCTCCAGGGGCGTTTCACGCAGTCGGGTCGAGCCGCCGTACGGGCCGAGATGGCGCTTTTGTATTCTCCGCGTGAGCAGATCGAGTATCAGACAGCTCGTTGGCTTTCGCGCAATGAACGTCTTGAGGGGTACGAAATCACTCTGCCCGAAAAGCCGAGCCGGGTTGTGCGTGACTTCGTCGTGGATGCGAAGTTTTCGATTGCGGATCTCGGTTTGAACACGACGGCGGGAGTCGGTTTTCCCCTGTTGCGAAGCGAGATTATCGACTTGATGTTGATCGATACACGCGATCGCTTTAGCGATATCTGGCTTGGTGCCCCCGGAGTCTACGAAGAAACGTATCGTATCTTGGGAGCCAAGGTGGTGGGGCAAAGAAAGATCGCATGCGATTTGAAGTTCGCGGGATCATCCGCAAACTCATCTGCGGAAGATATGATTCGCTTAAAGCGCACGATCTCTTCAAACAAACAGGGTGTCGTTGTGACAACCCGTCATGAGGTTCTGAAGACGACGCTTTCAAATCGTGATTTACGTACGGAGAATTACACTCGCTTCCAAAATCAAGTTCGCGAGTGCTTTAATCGTTCCGCCGTTATTCTGTCTTGGAACTAGGTTTTGTTCCGCCCTTATTGAGGGTTGCAATCGAATTGATGCAGCCCGTGCGCGCAAGGCTTCGACGATCGCGAAAGATCTCGCGGCAAAGACGATCAGCCGTGGGAACGTTCGAGTACGACAAGAAGCTGCCGGCGGCGAGGCAGCCGAGGACGTCTCGGTCCTCGTAGCGAACTTGGTTGACGCCACACGCGTCGAAGATCGCCGTTGATCCGCCCTTTTTTCTTGTTTCAAGAAGAACCGCTCCGATGACGCAGGCCCCGCGCTCGTGATCGTTGCCATTATCCGAGACGATGCGATCGCAACGACGGCGAATTTCATCGAGGGTGAGGGGTTCTGATTCGTTGCCCGGACTCACAGCCTGAGCGTTGAGACACGAGCGATACCCCATGTGAAAGCGTAAATGGTCGAAATACTTTTCGCACTGGGTGCGATGAGCGATCGCCGTGGCTTTCGACGTCGCCGAGGCGGCTTGTGGGTCTTGGTAAAGAGCCGCGCCGACGGAACAGGGGCCTTGGAAGCTTCGCTCCTGGGTGATGGATTGGCAAAGCTCAAAGCGTTGCAACGGAACCATGAAAGAACGGGCGTGGATACCTGTCAGGCACGATTCGAGGAGAAACGTGTCGAGTTCCGTGCGGACAGGGTAGGATTCCGAACAAAGTTGGAAGTCCGTAAGGTATTGCGATGTCTTGTTCTGTAGTTCGCGCGCGATCTTGGTCCCGATCATACAGGCGAAGGTTTCACCAGGCTCTTCGCCGTATTGAAGGCGGCAGCCGGCTTCCGCGACGCGGTTGGGTTGGTCGAGGTAACGGTCCACAAGAACACCGCCGACCGTGCAAGCGCGACGGATACCGGCTTGGATGAGACCAGCGTAGTAGCGATCACAGGTTTTCTTTTGCTCTTCAAGCCAGCGTGAGCCACGGCCAGGTGCCGGTTTTACGACTTGTTCCGATGTCTGCGCGACGGACGTTTCGGCGATGAAGCTTGTCAGCAACACACCAGAAGACAGTGCGGAGAAAAGAAGCGTAGATGATAGGGCGGTGGCGACAGGGGCAAGTACGGCAGAATACAGTCTCATATCCGTAATTCTGAATGAGTTCGCCCCGATGTCAATTTGTGACAAGAAGCTTTAAAGCGTGCACTTAGTTTGGCTCCTCGTGAACTTCCTCGTCAGGTGAAGCGGCCTTTGGTGTGATAGCCGTCGCAAGGCTTGAAAGGGCCGAGCCGCTTTCTGCACGCGTGATGGCTTGAAAGACCGATGAGAGGTCGACTGAAGAGACGTCGACGGGGGCTGTGGCCGTTGCTCGTTTTTGAGCTTGGGTTTGCTTGGCCCCGCGGGCGGATGTGCGGTCAGGCTGCATTTCTTTGTGGCTTGAAAGCAAAGTTTCAGCCCCGTAGAGCTTTGTGTACCAATAATAGTTTCTGAGGATTGACGAAACGTAGTTGCGTGTTTCCCGAAACGGAATCAGATCCAAAAATAAGATGCGATTTTCAGTCGGATAACGTCTGCGCCATTCGTCGACTCGTGAGAATCCCGCGTTATATGCGGCAAGTGTCAGTTCGACGTCGCCATTATATTGAGCCAGGCGTTTTCGCAGGTACTTGGTTCCAAGCGAGATATTCGTGGAAGGGTCGAAAAGACGGTTTGTGCGAACGGGGGCCAGCATTCGCGCTGTTGCCGGCATGAGTTGCATGAGGCCTCGCGCGCCAACACGCGATCTTGCCTGCACATTGAACGCGCTTTCTTGACGAATCAAGGCTGTGACGAGGAGAGGGTCGAGTTCTGTTCCCGCGTGCGACTGAATGATGTCGAAGAACCAAAGGGGGAAGAACAGTTTCATTGTCGGTCCCGAAACGATGCGTGGAGAATCGTTGAACAGGGACGAGAGGATTTTAAACTTCGGCAAAGCTTGACCGTGCTTGTGCATCAGGGCCGCGACGTAAAGACGAACTTCCGGCTCGAACTGCTGAATGGTCGCGGTCGACCGGTCCACAATGTCCGCCGCAAGGTCGATGGCTCCCAGTTTCACGAGAGATTCGATTGCGCGTAAGAACTCGTTTTGATCGGGACGAATGAGTGAGCGAAACGCGATGGGAACTTGCGTGTCGCGCGTGAGCCAGGCGATGGCGTTGTTCTGATCGCGATTGGCCGCCAGATTGTGAAAGCTCATGGGAGATTCAAACAACAACGATTCGCGGGCTTCGCGGCTGGAGTCGCGCTTTCCTAAGATTTCCGAGCAGTAGGCGCGCCAGTACTTCGCGCGCGAGCGAAACTGGCTTGCCGCGGGAATGCTCTCGACATGGGTCATGAGCTTAGGAACGCGCTCGCAGCGATTTTGCCAAATATCGAGGAGAGCAAGGCGGTACGCGGCCTTCGCCGTTGGGAAGTCCGCATCAGGATCAATCGATTCAGCGGTGCTTGAGGGCGCACGGCCGGCGCAGTTTGAAGCGCTGTCGTAGAGTGCGCGTGCGATCTCGATCGCGTCAGGCGCTGGAAAGTGTTCTTCGAGTTTATAAGCGATGGCCGAGGCCGCCTTGGGGCTTGTGCAACGGCGTTTGCGCGAGAGCACGCTTCCGATTTGCATCAAGGTGTCTTTGTCTTGAATCGTTCCGACGATGCCGACGACGCGTGGATACGGAATCGACGCGACGGAATCCCACTGTTCGTTTGTAAGAAGATTCGCGATTTCAAGGCGCTCACTGCGAGGCAGGGCTCGACGCGCCTCTGCCGTCGGGCGTGAGCGACGTTCGTTTTCGATGGTGCAAAACGCGCTGTTGAGATCGGGGATGTGATTGGGCGTGGCCGCGAAAGTTTCACATTTTTTATCGAACCCGGCACGCGTGCTTGGTTTGCGGCGAATGCTCACGTATTGGCGCGCGGTCGCGAGCGCTTGGTTGCGAAGTTTTGCATCTTCGAAATCAAGGCCGACGGCCCCGCGAAGAGCCGTGTATTCAAGGTCTCTTGGCATCGCAAGTTGCACGTTTTCGCCGGTGGCGACTGTGCGAGGAAGCGCACGGCTCGCCTCAAGTGTCGCCGACGTGACGAAAAGAGAAGGGAATGTCGCGAACGCAATAAT
>JAVFAU010000135.1:0-5773 GCA_034002335.1 Bdellovibrionales bacterium
TCGCGGGCTTCGTGAGTCGAGTGCTTGAACGCTCCTCGGGAGAACGGCTTTTGGGCGATTCCTTTGGGCGAGAAAAATCGTTTCTCTTGCTTGAGCTTCCCATTTATCGACGACCAAACCTCAAGACCGTTCTTCGACAAGCTTACCTTCGTACGCGGAGTTACGTGTATCGTACCGGGCCGGTGATTTTGGTGCTCTCGATGTTGATATGGGCAGGAACGACATTCCCCTACGAACCTGCTCAGAGTGAAGCCGAACGCATTGAGCAAAGCTATGCGGGGCGACTTGGTCGCGCCGTGAGTCCTGTTTTTGAACCGATGGGTGGCGATTGGCGTACGGGACTTGGGCTTATTTCGGCATTTGCGGCGCGAGAAGTTTTTGTTTCCACCATGGCTGTGATCTTTCACGTCACGGATACGGACGAAGAGAAGGCGCATGAAGGTCTTCTTGCCCAAATGCGAACTGTGCACAAATCGGAAGCAGATGGAGGCGGTCCGCTTTTCACGATGTCATCTGTCATAGGGTTAATGCTCTTTTTTATGATCGCGCTCCAATGCCTTTCTACCGTGGGCGTCGCGATGAAAGAGGCGGGCTCGCTTCGATTTGCGATGACCCAGCTTGTGTTCTTCAACCTCTTGGCGTACGCGTTGGCCGTCGGTGTGGTTCAGGGGCTAAGGGCGCTCGGCATTTCGTAGAGGGTTGAAAGAGGGTTCCTGACACAATCCTGACAGTCGTAAGCGATCACAGGCGCTAATGATTCAAGTACATCATGGTCTTGACGACGTCCTGACATAGCTGCTGCCGCGAGCGAGCTGTGTCTTGAAAGGAAGACTCGGTTTTGAAAGGTCATAACATCGGAGATATTCTCTTCTTCTCGGCGCTGCGTTTAGTCTCTTGGCTAACGGTTTTGCTCTTTGTCGGGATGCTGGTGTTCATCGGCCATCTTGCTTGGGATGCGATTTCGGAAAAAGGCATTTCGTTTTGGTGGGGGTTTGAGTGGAATCCGCCGATGGACGAATTCGGTGCGGCCCCCTTCATCGTCGGAACCTTGGCTTCGAGTGCGATTGCGGTGGCGATTGCGACTCCGATTTCGATTGGAACAGCTTTGTTTCTTCGCGAGATCGCGCCTCGTCGCATCGCTTCGATCGCGGCTTTTCTCGTGGAACTTTTGGCTGCGATTCCTTCGGTTGTTTACGGTCTTTGGGGCGTTTTCGTTCTCGCGCCGCTCATGCGCGAGAATATTCAACCGTTCCTCTCAAAATGGTTCGGCCCAGAAACCTATTTCGCGGCGGCTCTTGGGCATCTGCTCACGGCGATCGCGTATCCTTTTTTGCTCGTGGGCGACGCCCTCGGGTTCACGCAAGTGACGCTGTCATCGCTGTCCGCGCAGATGATGGCTTTTTCGCAAGGGGTGTTTGACGGCGCTCCGCTTGGGCTTGGGCTTCTTACGTCGGGTGTCGTGCTCGCGATTATGATTACGCCAACAGTCACCGCGATTTCTCGTGAGGTTCTTCTGACGGTTCCGGATAGCGTGCGTGAAGCCGCACTTGGCCTAGGAGCCACGCGGTGGGAGATGATCCGTTTGGCGCTTCTTCGAACCGGGCGCGCGGGCTTGGTGGGAGCCGTCATTCTTGGCCTTGGGCGCGCGATCGGTGAAACGATGGCCGTGACGATGGTGATCGGGAACCGCAACGAGGTTCCGCAGTCGTTCTTTGATCCGGCTCAAACGATGGCGTCCGTGATCGCCAACGAATACAACGAAGCCGATGGGCTTCACTTAAGCAGTTTGGCGTTTGTGGGGCTGTCGCTTTTTGTAATTTCACTCATCGTCAACTTCACGGCGCGACTCGTGATTCGTTATCTCGACGGAAAAGGGAAAGCTTGAAGAAATGAAAAACATGAAGCTTTCCGCCAAAGACAGAAGTCGCAAGATCTATAACCAAATATGGCTCGGGGTTTTGTGCTTGTTGGCTTTTGCCGCGATCATGCCTCTTTTCTTTATTTTCGCGTATCTGCTCGTGCGTGGCTGGGCAGGGCTAAGCCTCTCGTTTTTCACGGAAATCCCAAAGCCGGTTGGTGAAGTCGGCGGTGGTATGGCCAACGCGATTTCGGGTAGTTTGGTTTTAATGGCACTTGCCGCCATTCTTGGTGTTCCGCTCGGAATCACGTGCGGCATGACACTCGTGGAACTTCGCAAATCTTCGACGGCGAAGTTTCTTCGAGTCGCAATTGATCTTTTGACCAGCGTCCCTTCGATCGTCGTCGGTCTTTTCGCTTACGCGCTTGTTGTTGTGCCGATGAAGGGGTACTCGGCTTGGGCCGGAGGTTTCGCTCTTGCGATTGTGATGGTGCCGATCGTCGCTCGCTCGACGGAGGAGATTTTGAAACTCGTCCCTCGCTCTATTCATGAGGCGGGATTGGCGCTTGGGATTCCGCGCTGGAAAGTGCTCGTTCGTTTGATTTTACCGGGGGTCAAAACCGGCGTGACGACGGGTGTTTTGTTGGCGCTGGCGCGCGTCTCGGGCGAAACCGCGCCTCTTTTATTTACGGCCTTTTCAAATTCGTTCGGGTTTCGCGGTCTTTCGAGCCCGACAGCCAGTCTTCCGGTTCAGATCTACACGTACGCGACGAGCCACGATGAGACCTGGCGGCAGCTGGCTTGGACGGGTGCGCTGGTTTTGGTTTTCGTCGTCTTTTGCTTGAATCTTCTGACTCGAATTTTAATGCGGAGAACATGATGGCATCCTCTGTGAGTACTCAAGCTATGCACGCGCCTGCGGCTTTGGAAACCCGTGATCTCAACGCATGGTTTGGAGATTTGCATGTCGTAAAGGGAATCTCCCTTTCGGTTCCTCAAAACGACGTTTACGCCTTAATCGGGCCGTCAGGTTGTGGAAAGTCCACGTTCATCCGTTGCTTGAACCGACTGCATGAAGAGACGGACGGCGCCCGCGTGAAGGGTGAGGTCTTGATTCCGGGCGCGGCGAAAGCCGACAATATCTATGCAAGCGGTGTCGATCCGGTTTCGATTCGTCGACGTGTCGGCATGGTTTTTCAGAAACCGAATCCGTTTCCGGGGCTTTCGATTTACGATAACGTCGCCGTCGGCTTGAAGCTTGCGGGAATCGTGCGTCGAAATATTTTGGACGATGTGGTCGAAACCTCGTTGCGCCAGGCGGCTCTCTGGGAAGAAGTGAAGGACAAGTTAAAAAAGCCCGGAACGTCGCTTTCGGGTGGGCAACAGCAGCGCCTTTGCATCGCAAGAGCGCTTGCGGTGAAGCCGCAGGTGCTCTTGATGGACGAGCCGACCTCGGCCCTTGATCCGATCTCGACGGCTCGAATTGAAGAGCTTGTGATCAAGCTCCGAAACGACGTGACGGTTCTCATTGTGACCCATAATATGCAACAAGCGGCCAGGATTTCGAACCGAACGGCTTTTTTTCTTCTCGGTGAACTTGTGGAAACGGGCGCGACAAAAGAGATATTCACAAATCCAAAGGACACTCGAACGGAGCAATACATCACGGGTCGCTTTGGATGAGTCGGAGCCCACGGGTGGGCTGTCGAAGGAGTGCGGTATGCAAAGGCAGTTTGAAGTCGAGCTACGAGAACTGAAGAATCGGATTCTTGCAATGGGTGGTCTTGTCGAAGAGGCCATCGAAAAGTCGACCTCGCTTCTCGGCTCACGCGACAAAGCTGGTTTTCAGCAATTGAAGTCGATTGAGCGAAAAATCAACGAAGAAAACATGCGCATCGACAGTATTTGTCTCGAAGTGTTGGCGCGTCTTTCGCCCGTCGCCGCGGATCTTCGGCTGATCTTGGCAATTATCAAGATTAATACAGATTTAGAGCGCATGGGCGACCAAGCGATGAACATTGGTTACAACGTAGATCATTACCTCGAGGACGGGGGCGTGGATCTCAAGCTGAACCTGCCGCGCATGGCGGAATTGGTTCGCAAGATGGTGCGCGACTCTTTGGACGCGTTCATGAAGGACGACGTGGGGTTGGCTGAAAAGGTTCTGAAGAGCGACGACGAGGTCGATCAGTTCAAGAATCGGGTGTTCGATACGATGGTGGCGTTTATGCGACAAAGCCCGGATCAAATCGGACCCGCTCTTGATATGATCCTCGTCGCGCGCAATCTCGAACGTATGGCCGACCACGCGACGAACATAGCGGAAGACGTGATCTTCTGCTGTACGGGCGCAGATGTCCGTCACGGGGCGAAACGAGAATAGAAACGTCGCGTTTGTAGGGATACGCGGACGGGTAGGAGTGGGCGTGAGTGGGCTTCCTGTGCAGTCGGTCGTAGCGAATCAAACGATTCTCATTGTTGAAGATGAAACAGATGTTCGTGATCTTATCGCGGTTCATTTGAAACGTGCCGGGCATGTGGTGACGGCCGTGAGTTCGGTGGAAGAGGCGCGCGGTGCAATTGCGGCCTTTCAGGCGGGCGCGGCGTCGGTTGTGTCGGTGGCGACACCTCCGTCGACACAGCACCAGTTTGATTTGGTCATCCTCGATTGGATGCTTCCGGGAACAAGCGGCGTTGAGTTCGCACGTGAGCTTCGAAAGAAGAACGGTCGAGAACCCGCAATTCTCATGCTGACAGCGAAAAGCGAGCCCGAAGATGTGGTCGAAGGACTGGATGCAGGTGCCGACGATTATCTGACGAAACCTTTTGAACCATCTGTTTTGGTCGCAAGAGTTCGTGCTCTGAGTCGTCGTCTTCGCTCGGGGGCTGTGCAGGCCGCGGGTGCGATCGTGTCCGAGCCGGTTTCCAAGAGCGGTGCGGGATTTGAGGTCATTCGCCTTGGTGGCCTGGCCCTCTATCCGGAAACCTATGAAGTGAAGTGTTGTGACGAGCCGATTGCGTTGACGCCGAGCGAGTTCAAGCTTCTTTTGGCTCTGGCAAAGAGCAAAGGACGTGTTTTGACGCGTGATTCTTTGATCGCTCAGGTGCAAGGAGACGGTGTGAGCGTTGTCGGGCGCACGGTCGATACGCATGTGTTTGGCCTACGCAAGAAACTAGGCGATTGCGCTGATGTCATCGAAACGGTGCGTGGCGTTGGATATCGCGTAAAACCTGATTCCGAGGGTTAATAGCTCCCATTATGACGAAGTACTTTCCATGGAAGGCGGCGGCGCGCGCTTTCTTTTTGCAAACTCTTGGTTTTTTGGTGGGTGTTGTCGCGATCGGGTATCTTTCGCGTCACTACGTCGCTTCGATTTTGCTGGAGCTTGGATACGGACCGAGCGATGTAAGCCCTCATGACCATCCTTTTATCGAACGCTTCGATCAAATTCTGACAGCACCGTTTGTTTTGGTGCTCACGTGCGGACTTATTTGGTTTATGTTCGTCACGTATCTTGGCTTGCGCCCGATGGCGCGAATCGCCCGCTTGGCGCGGCATCATAGCAAACATCTGATTCTTGATGCCGACATCGTAACCCGTGTCGAGAGCGATGATCGCGAGGGAGATCACGCATACGTCGATGAGCCTGGCGAGTGGCAAGATCTTGAACGCATGGTCGAGTCTCTCACGACAGGCCTTAAAACAAGAGAAGCCCAGCTTGTGCGGGAGCGCGAGGAGCTTGTGACGATCCTCGGTTCGGTGAACGAGGCGATCGTCGCGATGGGCAAAGAAACCGAGCCGCTTTTTTTCAACTCACGCTTTGCCGTGTTGTTTGGGGCTGGCTCAACAGGCGGCGATGCGTTGCCGCTTCGTGAAAGGTTTCGCGTTCCTGAACTTCTAAAGGGCTTTGATCG
>JAVFAU010000136.1:0-5769 GCA_034002335.1 Bdellovibrionales bacterium
TTTCTTTCGAGTCGGCGCCGAGCCCGCGGGCGGAGCTTTTACGATTTCCGGCAAGACCTGCTTCACCTCTTGAAGCTTCGTTTGAATCTCGTGGGTCTTCTCGTGGCGTTTGAAAATGCCGTCCACTTGCGCGAAGTCGAGCATTTGGTCGATCTTGCGCTCGGTTTTCTTAATCGTGCGCTCCAACCATTGATCGCGCTCTTTTCTGAAGAGAGTGACGAGATCCATGTACTTGCGCTTGCTCTCCTTTGCTTCCATCGTTTCTTTCACCAATTCGCGACGAAGAGTTTGGAGCTCTTCTTTCATGTTTTCGATGTCGCGAAGGTGCTCTTGGCGCGCTTTGGTCTCGGGGCTTAAGTAGTTCATCGCGCGATCGATAATCGATTCCGCGACACCGACTCTGCGAGCTGTTTGCAGCGCCAAGCTCTGGCCGGGGATTCCCATGAAGAACTGGTAGGTGGGTGTCCCTGATTTTTGATTGTACTCGAGGCTGCCGTTGATAACGCCGCCATCTTCGGTCCAGCCGGATTTAAGGGGGCCCAAATGCGACGTTACGATGCCGAATACGCGGTTTTCGGCGTAGCTCTGCAGAAAGCTGCGCGCCAACGCCGAACCTTCTTCGGGATCAGTCGAACCGCAGATTTCGTCGATAAGAAGCAGGTGCTCGGGGCCTTTGTGTTTTGCGGCTTCGTTCAAGACCGTCACATGGGCTGCGAATGTCGAGAGAGCGGCGTCGACGCTTTGCTCGTCGCCGACGGCGACATGCACTCCTTTGAAGAAGGGGAGCGATGAACCCTCATCGGCGCAAATCGGAAGCCCGCAGCGAGACATTTGAGCCGCGAGTCCGATGCTTTTGAGAAGCACGGTTTTTCCGCCGGCGTTCGGGCCCGAGAGAAGCAGAATGCGATTTTGTCCGCCAAGTTTGACCGTGTTTGGAATCACCTTGTTTTCGTGACTGCGAAGGACAAGCGCGGGATGGCGCACATCGCGAAGATCAATGGCCTCGTTTGAAAAACGAACGGGTTGAGCTTCGAGGATTTCAGAGAGCTTGGCTTTTGCGAAAACGATGTCGGATTCGAGCAATGCCATTTGAGAGGCTTGAAACGGCATCGTGAGATTCTTGAGATAGCGAGAAAGAGCCATCAGGAGGCGTTCGATCTCTTCCTCGATTTCAACTTCGATTTGTTTAAGTCGGTTATTGAGCGGAACGACATCGTCGGGTTCCATGAACACGGTTTGCTTGGATTGGCTCGAACCGTGGATGATGCCGGGAAAAGCGTGTTGCATGCCGGACTTTACCGGTATGACCCATCGACCTTCGCGTGTCGTGACAAAGCGCTCTTGAACGATCGGGTCCATGTCGTGCGCTTTGACCAAGCGATCGAGCGTGTTGTGAAGCGCCTTGGTTTGATTCGTGCGCTCGCGATAGAGATTGTGCAGGGCTTCGCTCGCGTCGGTTCGAATCTCTCCGCTGGGAGACATGATTTGATCAATGGCCGAAAGCGGTGGCTCGGCATCCATGAGGAGTGATTTGAGACGTTCGACCCATGGATTCTCAAATGGACGTATGACTTCGGTGAGGGCGACGACTTCGATGCAAAAGCGGCGTACGTCGCGCAATTCGAGTGTTTGCAAAACGGCGTCGCGTTTCAGTCGTGAATGCCAGGTCGAAAAAAGATCGAGGCTCTCCGCGAACGGTCGTTCGCCCATCATCAGAACTTCGCGCGCATTTTGGATGTCGCGAAACGAGGCCGTCGCCTCTTGTGCCGAAGCGAGAGGTTGAATGGAGCGAATGGCGGTGCGGCCGGGTTCACTCGTCGCGAGCGATTCCATGCGGGTCACGATTTCGCGCCAGTCAATGGCCTCGCCGAAGCGGGAGGCCATGTTGAACTTCGGGCTCTTGTCCAGAGGAGTCAGATTCATGAGGGTAGGACTTAGCAGTCTTTACGCCTTTTTGGCACGCGAAACATGGCGTGAAGCTAGGGCTGCGATCAGGACTAAAAGGAAAGCCGCTAGCCAGGGTGAGTAGCCCGCGATTCGTGAATAGATCACAACGGGTGGATTGGCTCGATAGGGAACCTCGTAGTAGCCGTACCATTCTTTGCCGATTGGCGATTGTTGAAGTTTGGTTCCGTCAGCCAGCACCACGGTCGTGATTCCCGTGTTGGTCGCGCGTAAAAGCGGGCGTCGGTTTTCGATGGCGCGGGCAAGCGTCATGGTCATGTGTTGATAGGGTTCGAACGTGCGTCCGAACCAAGAGTCATTGGTCACGTTCGAGAGAACTTCGGCGCCAAGGCGGGCGGTTTTCGCCGCAAACTGCGGATACAGGCTTTCAAGGCAGATCTGCGGACCGAGTTTGAAGTCGACGACATCCATGGCCATCGGACCGTCGCCTTGTCCGAAGCTTCCGTAGCCGGGGAAAAGCCATTTCATGTACGGAATGATGTCGGAGAACGGAAACTTTTCTCCGAACGGAATAAGAATCGATTTTCGATACGGAGAAGAAAGCAATTCGCCGTTTGAGGACATGGCGAAGAAACCGTTAAAGGTCTGTTTTCTGCTCGGTTCGTAGGAGTAGGCTCCTGTGAAAATGGTTCGTCCCGAAGATTGTGCGAAGGCTTGAATCACTTGTCGGTTCGGTTCGTGTTGAAAGTACGGGTCCAGGTAGTCGGGAAAGGCTGTTTCAGGCCAAAGCACATGGGTGATGTCCGGATGCGCCGCAAAGGCTTCGCGCGAAAGTCGCAGATACGTTTCGATAATGGGATTCGCGAAGTCTTTTTGTTTCTCGACGATGAGCTTTTCGTAATTGCCGATATTGCCCTGGATGAGCGCGATTTTCAGGGTTTTGAATTGCGCGGCATCCGTGGGGCGCCATGAGTCGGCGCGGCCGAGGCCGAAGATGTTGATGAGAAAAAAAACAGTGAGCGCGGTTCCAACCCATGGAAGCGCAGGCCCGAGGTTTCGAAACGCACGCTTTCGATGGGTCGACGTTTGTGTCGGAATCTGCGTCGGAGTTTCTGCGAGAGGCATGGTTTTGATCCAGCCGATAGCGAAAAGAGCGTTGGTGAGTAGGGAAATGAGATTCAGGCCCTCAAACCCGATGAGGTCAGAGACTTGAACGCCCGGAAGGTCCGCCCAGAGCCAAGTGTAACCGAGGTGCCAGGGAAAGATCGCCGGCCAGAGATGTTCAAAAAGAGCGAAAAAAGCAAAACTCAGCGCGATCAAGTAGGTGATCGGAAGCGAGGTGTTTCGCAGTTTTGCTTTTCGTTTGAGCTTTAGAAAAACATAAAGTGCGGCGGCCCCCGCGAGCCCGTAGTACAGATGAGCAACCGCGCAAAACCCAATCAGGACAAGGATTCCAGCCCATGTTGGAAAATGGCCGAACTCGATGGCGGTGTGCGAGATCCAGTGAAAGCCAATCGCGTTGAGAATAAACTGGGCAAGCCAGCCGAGAAAAAAAGCGCGCAAGAGAAGTGGTCGCAGGGGAGTTTCGTGCGAAGCGCTCTCGGCCAGCCGGGCCCACGCGACTGCGAGCGGGGCAATTCCGAACAACATTGCCCACGGCGGAAATGGAATATAGCTTGTTCCTATGAAAAGGCCTGTTAGGATTGGGAATACGACGAGTGATTTCACAGTCGTAAATATAGCATCACTATGCATGTGTTCAAGGATGAGACTGCATGATCCAGACTGAAAATCGAATCGAGAACAAATCTGAGCCGCGCCAGGCCGACGCGACCCTCACGAAAACAAGATGTCCAGGATGCAAACGTCTGTTTGCAGTCGAGACCGAAACTCTCGCCGCGATGTCGCGTGCGGGCGTTTATCGCGCTGAGTTTACTTGCACGGCGGAACTGTGCCGAGTGTCGTTTGCCATCGAACTGCCTTTGCCGGAAGGGCACTCTGGAATGGGTGTGCTCCCGTCTGTTCGGCTCGATCCGGTCGCTCGCGTCGAGAGCCGTGAGTCGACACCCGAAGGTCGTCCCTCCGCGGACGAAGCCGTGCAAGAGGCGCCTGCGCAAAGTCACCAATCCGCGATGCCGGCGCCGTTGAAGACGGAACGAGGGGCGTCGCTTTTGCGGGAGCGGGAGTGCCCACGCTGTGGAGCCATGAACCAAGCGGCTCAGAGCGATTGCGTACGCTGCGGCATCGTGTTTGAGCGTTACGACAAAGACGAAGATGAGCATCTTTCCGAAGAAATGGCCCTTGGTGGGACACGCGAACTTGCGGCCCTATGGGGAAAAACTTTGGAAGATTACGAAGACCGCATTCGGCACGATCGTTTTTTGAATGCGTGTCGAGATGCCGATGCTCTATCTTACGCTGCGAAGAAATACTCGCAAATCCTCGTGGCGGCACCACAAGACGATATCGCGCGCCTGATGCGCAATCGTATTGTCGCGATGGTCTCGGTGAAGGCGGAAAGCTCGAAGCTTCCTATTCGGTTGAACTTCCGTATTCCGGGTTTCAATACGATGGGGCTTTTTCTTGGAGCGTTGTTGTTTTTCTGGGGGCTTGCGATGCCGCAGATCCGCAACCTCATGGAGATCGGACTCTCCATGTTGCTGCTCTCAATAGGGGTTCGTCTCGCTCTTCGTTCGCGAGTTTAACGAGTATTTGGGTCTTCGCCGATATCGGGAGTGACGCCTGGCTTGGCGGCCCGCGAAGGCTCTCGTGAAACAGCGGGGCCACCGATGACATTCAAGAGGTCGCGACCAAACGACGACATTTCCTCGGCCGGGTCGACCGAGAGCGCGTCGGTGCTCAAGGCCGACGGTGTGACGTTGCGGCCACGAGTTTGTGGGTCTGAAGAAAAGGTGCGCGGCGAAGTGCGCTCGGTGTTCACGGTCGCTTGTCCCGTAATCGAAAGCCCCTTGTCGAGACTTGTCAGTGACTTGTAGGCGTTGAGAACCTTAGCCGTCCCAGTTTTTGAAAGCAGGGTCGGATACTCGTCTCCCGTGCGTAGAATATATTTTTTAATTTCGGCCGCGTTGAACTCAGGTCGAAGCGCCATGATGAGGACGGCAACGCCCGTCGTGAACGCTGTCGCCTGCGATGTTCCCGTCATTTTGCCGAACGAGTTTCCAGGAAGCGTCGAATAGATTTGATCTCCGGGAGCCGCGAGGTCGACCGTGCGCACGCCGTAGTTGCTTGAAGGAAGAACCTTCGTCTCTTTTTCATTTACCGCTGTAACGGAAATAATGTTGGAGAGTTCGTAGTCCGCTGGGTAATAGTGTTTTGCGGGATCGTCCGTGTTGGAACGTTCGTTTCCGGCCGCTGCGATAAAGAGAATTCCTTTTTTCTCAGCTTCTCGGATCGCTGCGAATTCCTCGGCCGAGTACTCCATTCCGCCACCGGAGTAGTTGATGACTTTCGCTCCCATCTTAATGGCGTAGTGAATGGACTGAATCGTGTTCTTCAAGTTGTTCGCGCCGGGGGCTTTGGGATCGTAGTACTTAAGAGTCATCAACGACACTTTCGGTGCCACGCCCAAGACGCCGCCGTTGCCACCGCTGGCTCCGATGATGCCGGAGATATGTGTTCCGTGACCGTGGTTGTCGGTGAGATCCCCTGTGTTTCCAACAAAGTTCCAGTCATGGACGTCATCGACAAAACCGTTGCCGTCGTCATCGATGCCATTGGTCGCTTTGTCTTTACCGTTTTTGTCGAGGCCTGTTTCGCCTGAATTCACCCAGAGGTTTTCTTTCTAGTCTTTGTGACGAATATCGATACCGGTATCGATGACGGCCACGATGATATCTTTCGACC
>JAVFAU010000137.1:0-5675 GCA_034002335.1 Bdellovibrionales bacterium
GATTGAGGGAGTGAACTCGGCGATTGCCGATGAGATCGTCGGCTTTGAAGTCTTCGATCAAGAAGGTCTTGATCGCAAACTCTGTGATATCGATGGAACTGAGAACAAGGCGAAGCTCGGCGCGAACGCGATCTTGGGCGTTTCTCTTGCTGCGGCGAAAGCGGCGGCTCAGTCTGCGGGGCTTCCGCTTTATCGTTACGTCGGCGGTGTCTCGGCTTGCCGCTTACCTGTTCCTCTTATGAATATCCTAAACGGTGGTGCGCACGCGGATAATGGTTTGGATGTCCAAGAGTTCATGATCGCGCCGGTCGTCGGTGGAAGCTTTCGTGAATCGCTTCGCGCGGGCGCCGAGATTTTTCACACGCTCAAGAAGATCCTAAACAAAAAAGGTCTTTCGACAGGTGTCGGTGACGAAGGCGGTTTCGCACCGAAGTTGAAATCAAATCGCGAAGCGATGGAGCTTGTGACCGAAGCGATCGGAGCCGCTGGTTATAAGGCGGGAGAAGACGTGTTTCTTGCGCTCGACGTCGCGGCGACCGAGCTTTTCGAAGGTGGAAAGTATCGCTGGGAAGGTCAGGCTCTCACGGGTGAGCAGCTTGGCGATGTCTACAAGTCGTGGGCAAAGGACTTTGCGCTCGTCAGTATCGAAGACGGTTTTTCGGAAGATGATTGGGCTTCTTGGAAGAGCTTCACCGCTTCGGAAGGCAAAAGGCTACAGCTCGTCGGCGACGATTTGTTTGTCACGAACCCGCGTCGCGTGGCTCGTGGTATCGAAGAAGGTGCCGCGAACGCGCTTCTCGTGAAGGTGAACCAAATCGGAACTCTTTCTGAAACTTGCGAGGCCGTGCGTTTGGCTTCGATGAATCGCATGCAGACGGTGATGTCGCATCGTTCGGGCGAAACGGAAGATGCGACGATCGCGGAACTCGCCGTGGCGCTTTCAAGTCAGCAAATCAAGACAGGCAGTCTTTGCCGTGGAGAGCGCACGGCGAAGTACAACCAGCTTCTGCGCATCGAAGAGGACCTTGGGCCAGCCGCGCAGTTCTGGGGCCGAGCCGCGTTCCCTCGATAACTGATTGAGCTTGGAGCTGGCTTTGTTTTCGATCAGAATGAGTCATGGGCTTTTTGGCGACTCTAGGTCGAAGAATCAGAAACTTTCTGCAGCGACCGCTCTCTGCGCTTCTTGTTGCGGGAGCTTTCGTATTGGTTGCCGTCTTGTTTGATGGAACGCTCTTTCGTGTGTGGAGCTTAGATCGTGATCGCGGTCGGTTGGAGGCTCGGATTGAGTTTCTAAAAGGTTCCATCGCCGAGAAGGAGCGGAAAATCGTGGAGGCCAATCAGCCGGAATTCATTGAACGCCAGGCGCGCGAGCAGCTTGATTTCGTTCGTGACGGCGACCTCGTGTTCGTCTTTTCGGGCGAGGCGACCAAGGAATAGGGATCCAGATCAAATACGTTTGATCTGGCAGCCGTCACCCGGCCTGAGTTTGCCAAATATCTCATCATCTTGACGAAAAACGAGGGAAGTTGATGGCTTCTCTCTGGGAACTTGGATAGAAGTTCACCTCATATGGAAAAAGAGCGCATTGAGCCTTCTGTCTCGATCTCTGGTCTCTCCGGTTCTTCAATTTCTAGTTTAAGGTGTCGGCTTGGACAAAGCCGCGCGGACTTCGCTCGTACAATGAGTGTTTCGCTTCAGACCGTCTATGACTGGGAGTCTGATGTCGCTCAGCCGACTCAAGCTCAAGTGACGACGATGGAGCGTCTTAGCCAGCAGTGCGAAGCTTACACGGAAAAGACGGCGCTTCGTCCGGCGCTCGAAATCGAGCTGCGTGCTCGTCGTGTCGATCAAATCCACGTGTCGGAGCTGACGATCAAGGGAGAACTGACGAGCGAGTTGATCGGCGAAACTTTCGTTGAATCTAAGTCAGACGAGGCTTAAGCATCCAAGGATGCAACCAGCACAGCCGACTCAAGGAAAGCGTTCTCTCTATCTTGTTGATGTAAGCTCAATGATCTTTCGAGCTTTTTACGCCGTTCGTCCTTTGACGAGTCCGCAAGGGCTGCCCGTGAATGCGATCTACGGTTTTCTCACGATGACGATCAAACTCATTCGTGAAATCCGTCCCGATTACCTCGCGTTTTGTTTTGATCGTCCCGAGCCGAGTTTTCGTAAAGCGCTCGACGAGCGTTACAAAGCCAATCGTACCGAAATGCCAGAAGATCTTGTGCCGCAGATGCCGTGGTTTCGAAAGCTTTCGGAAGCTTTGGGCATATCTTGCTTCGATAAAGAGAGCTTTGAAGCCGATGACCTGATCGGAACGCTCGCATGCGAAGGGCGAGCGCACGGTCTTGATGTCGTCATCGTGAGTGGCGATAAGGATTTCGCGCAGCTGATTCAAACCGGCATCACGTTGTACGACACGATGAAAGACGTGCGTTACGATACGGCGGCGGCTCTTGAAAAATGGGGAGTACCTCCTGGGCAGATGATCGACTTTCTCGCGATGGTGGGCGACTCCTCCGACAACGTTCCGGGCGTGAGCGGCATTGGTCCCAAAGGTGCGCAAAAGCTCTTAACCCAGTTCGCGACACTCGAGGAAGTTTACGAGAAGCTTGAAGAAGTGAAGCCCGATTCGGCTCGAAAAAAACTCGAAGCGAGCCGAGACGACGCGTTTCTTTCTAAAAAGCTCGTGACCATCGTGTGTGATGTTCCTCTTGATTACGAACTCGAGAATTTGAAGATGAAGGAGATCAATCGCGAGCATGTCGCCTCTTTGTTTGAAGAGCTGGGGTTCAAATCTCTTTCTAAACAACTGCTAGGAGTCACCCCGAATCCAGCGCCGTCGCCCGTTTCGGAAGAGGCGCAAACAGCGCCGGTGCCTGTGTCTGCATCATCGCCGGTCTCGGCGCCGATGTCAGAAACGCAAGGAGTGCCGAACGCGCCGTCGCCGCTGGAACCAGGTCCTTATTGGGCCGATTCGCGACTTGAAATTTCGAATCTCATTGAAAAGTTAAAACGCCTGCCGCTCGAAAAAGAAATTTGGGTCGTTCATTCAGAGCGTGGAGTGATTGCCGGCTTTGAAGGGAACGCCTATCAGCTTGCGGGGAACCCGGAAGACCTTGCGCTCGCGCTCGAAGGGCGCCGCCTTGCTGGGTTTGATCTCAAAGACTTCGCACATCGGTACGGCTTGGCCGGCTTCGTGGTCACGTGGGACGCCAAGCTTGGAGCTTACGTCGAGCACGCGCGCGCTGTTGAAACCGTTCACGAGCTGTTTACGAACTACCTTGGGCTTTCGCTTCCTGACCTCGCGTCGGCTTCGCAGTGGCTCGCGTGGCACTTTGCTTTGCGCCGTGCGATTGAGACGAAGCTCGAACGGCAAAACGGCGCTCGTATTCTTCAAGATTTCGAACTGCCTCTTGTTCCTATTCTGTATCGCATGGAGCGAAAGGGTATTTTAATTGATCGACCGCTCCTAGCCGCTTATTCCAAAGAACTGGGCGCGGATGTGCAAACGGTCGAAGTCGAGATTCATCGAGATTGCGGTGAGGTCTTTAACATCGGAAGTCCCAAGCAGCTTGGGCAGATTCTTTTCGGAAAAATGGGGTTGCCGTCCGGTAAAAAAACGAAGACCGGGTTTTCAACAGATAACGAAGTGCTCGAAGCGATCGACCATCCCGTTGCGCAGAAAATTCTGTTGTGGAGAGAGCTGACGAAACTGAAGTCGACCTATGTCGATGCGATTCCGGCTCTTGCGGACGAGCACGGGCGCGTGCACACGACGTTCAATCAAGCGTTAACTTCGACAGGGCGTCTTTCGAGCACGGCTCCGAATCTTCAAAACATTCCGATTCGGACTGAGCGCGGCGCTCATATTCGCCGCGGCTTTATTGCTCCAGAGGGGCGCGTGCTTTTGAGCGCCGACTACAGTCAAATCGAACTTCGCGTTTTGGCGCAGATCACGGAGGATCCGGGGCTTGTGCGTGCGTTCGAGCAAGGGCTTGATATTCACGCGGCGACGGCCGCCGAAATCTTCGAGGTTCAACTCTCCGACGTGACGGCCGAGATGAGACGGCAGGCGAAGGCTGTGAACTTTGGTCTAGCTTATGGCCAGGGTGCATTTGGTTTGGCCGAAACTCTGGGTGTTCCACGCGGCGAAGCGCAGGCGATTATCGGTCGCTACTTCATGCGTTTTGCGAAGGTGAAGGACTACATGACAGAGACCGTGGAAAGCGCGAAGAAAAATGGTTTTGTCGAAACGCTCTTCGGGCGTCGTCGTTACATAACGGAGTTTGATTCAAAGAACGCCGCTGTTCGCAAGTTTGGCGAACGTGCCGCAATCAATGCTCCGATTCAGGGGGCGGCGAGTGATCTTGTGAAAAAGGCGATGATCGAAGTCGATCGCAAGCTGTCTGGCCGTTCGGATGTCGACATGCTTTTGCAGGTCCACGATGAATTGGTCTTCGAGGTCGCGGCCGGTGAGGCGGTCGAGGGTCTGAGCGGAACAATCAAAGAGACCATGGAAAGCGTCGTGAGTTTCAAGGTTCCGCTTGTCGCGAACATCGGCATCGGCGCCAACTGGCAAGACGCGCATTAGGAAAGCTTGAACTCTAGCCCAAGCTTAAGATTTGATTAAGCGCCGAAATATTTCTCACAAGTCCAAGGTAAAGGTATGGGCTGTGAGTGGTGCATTCAAAATATTCCTCAGTTTACCATGAAAGAGAAGGTCGCTTCGAAGCAAAGCGATCACTTGTCTCGTGAGGAACCTTGAAATGAGCGTTGAGAATCTTGCCGAAAGAAGAGAAGGAAAAACAGCCAACAATCTAGAGAATGTGCCGGAGAACATGACGGATGTTCTGGCTCTCGTGAAGGCGATCGATCGCGCGCAAATTATCATCGAGATCCAGCTCGACGGTTCGATTCTTTCCGCAAACGAGCGTTTTCTGAAACTGTTCGGCTACGAGCTGAACGAGCTTAAAGGAAAGCATCACAGCATTCTTACCGCTCAAGATGTCGATAAGAATTCTGAGCAAGACGGGTTTCTTGAAAAGGTCAAAGCGGGCGCTTGCGCTTCCGGCGAGTACAAGTATCGCGCTAAAGACGGCCACGATATTTGGTTGGTCGTCTCATGCTGTCCGATTCTGGATGAGGCCGGCGCGCCTATGAAGGCGGTCGTGCTCGCGACGGACATCACGGAATCGAAGTCTGAGCTTCAAGTTCGCATGGATATCATGAACCTCACGAGTATCGTTTCTGAGTCTGATCTCAAGGGCGACATCACGTTCGTGAACCAGAAGTTCACTGAAATCGCGAAGTACTCCAAAGAAGAGCTGATGGGTAGGCCTCATAACATCGTTCGCCACCCCGATATGCCGAAGGAGGCATTTAAACAAATGTGGGCGACGATCGGGCGCGGTGAAATTTTCCGTGCGGTCGTGAAGAACCGAGCCAAAGACGGTACGCCTTACTATGTCGATGCGGTCGTGGCCCCGATCATGGGAGCGAACAAGAAACCGCGAAAATACATTGGCGTTCGCTACGATATCACGGCACGCGAGCTTGAACGCCAAAGCATGAAAAGCTTGTTCGAAGCTGTGGATGCTTCGTTTGCTTACGTCGAATTCGATATCGAGGGTAAAGTTCTCAAGTGCAATAAGAACTTCGAATCCATTATG
>JAVFAU010000138.1:0-5653 GCA_034002335.1 Bdellovibrionales bacterium
CTCAAAAGCACGTTCAGACAACGAACGAATATCGCTCGCTCTCTTTTCCGCCCAATCTTGAGCGCGCGCGGAAAATCTATCGCTCTTTCTTTGATTACGGCTGGACCCTGGCCCCCTACAACACGGCTCACAGTCTGAAGACCCATGTGCCAAGCCTCAACCGATTGGCTTACATGAAATTCGTGTTCTCACGCTGGCGACCGATTCTCCATATACGCCGCTTGCACAGAAAACTCTATGTGACCCTTCGATCCGCGTGGCTCAACGGCGGCGATATGATCCAAGCCGCGAAGCAAGTAAAAAAGGCACGCTAAAGAGGCCGAAGTACCACAAGGTTTTAAGATCACGCCCCTTGAGATGACCTATTGCCCTTTGCGCTCGCCTTCCGCCGTCAGGCAGGGCGTGCCCCGTGCTGCGCTTTCCTTGTCCTTGGAGGTAAGCCACTCGCATCCAGTCGACAAAAGAACGCCCGCTTGGATTATGCCAAACGTTCAACGCCCGTAAGAACAATGTCTTTGCACCAGCAATGGCTCTTAACCTCATAACAAAAGGCGTCTCTGCCCCGCCATACACGATTTGCTCATCAAACCCGCCCACCTGCTCCCAAGACGAACGACGCACAACAAGCGAGCCGCCGAGCAACCATTCAAGCCCATCGCTTCCGGCCGATGCACGCCAAGTGGAACAGAGCGCATTGTACCCATGCACATCGCCGTTCGCATTGGACCTAGATCGATACTCTCCACCAGCGGCCACCAGCGCCTGGTCCGCGAACGCTTCTAGAATCTTCTCTAGCGCATCAAACGACGCGACTTCCGTATCATCGTCCAGAAACCACAGGATATCGAAACGGCTTGCTCTCGCCCCCGTATTGCGAGCGCAGTTCACTCCCAGACCTGAACTAGGCAAAAGCCGAACCCAATCGCAATTCAAAGCCCGCAAACGCGATGCGATCGCATCAAGAGAGACTGCCTGATCCGTTACCGCGAACACTTCGAATTCGATTTGAGGATTTCGCGCTTTCAACTCACCAATGGACCTGAGTAGTGAATCCAAGGTCGGGCGTCCAAGCGTCGGGATAATGATCGAGATCATAATGCATGTTCCGCTCGCCACGGATGAATCTGCAAGGCTATGATGGACGAATGCCGCATGGTGTTCGACGCCCTCTTCCGATTCTCCTAAGCTTCCTCGCGTTAGCTCTCCTATGCTTTGCCGCGGTCGTTCCGGGTCTCTTTTTGATTTTTGAAGATTCAGAGATATGGGGCATCACTTCAAGTCGACGCCTCATCGACAACCCCTTTACGGGAAGTTCGGCTCACTTCAAACCTCTTTTCAGCGCACTCTTCGGTTCGATCGTCGCATTTGCCCAGACAGACTGGAGCGCTCTCATCGCCTCTCGCTGGCTCGCCATCGCGTTCGGAGCCGGAGGCTTGTTTTCAATGTATGCGCTCGGCATCGTCTTCACGTCACAAGACAAGAACGATCACTCCATCATCGGGCAAAAGGCGATCTTCACTGTTCTTTTTCTCGGCATTATATGTACGTCCCCGATTCTGCTCCTGCACTATTCAAAGGCACGAAGCGACGTTATCTCTACAAACACGGTTCTGATCGCCGGTCTTTTACTGATGCTTCTTGATCACCGTACAGTTCATCTACGCGGCCTGATTTACGTTCTCGGAAGCACATGCGCTCTTTTGATCACGCCAAAATCAATCGATCTCACAGCGGCGCTGGGTCTTCTGTTTCTAGCAACGGAACGCGAACGTAAATTCAATCACTACGGCGGACAACCCGTAAAAACCTCTTTCCTCGTTCAATCGCTGTGGTTTATTGGACCAGCGGCGGCGCTTCTGACCATAGGACTTATTATCTCTCGGGAATTCATCATCCATTCGATCGTCTACTGGATCGAATCCTACGGTGAGGAATCGTTTTTCTCCCACGCAAATTGGGTCGGGGTTCTCAATACCGTGTCAGCCTCACCTGTCGCCACAGGCTTGATCATGGTCGGCCTTACCGTCGGCGCCCTGCGTTTTCGCTCTTTGGCCCCCAAAGAAAAAGGACTTGTGCTCGCCGGACTGCTTGTTCTGGCGTTTATTCTTATTCATTCGCAGAAGTATCTTTTCTTCCTGTCCTCTCGTTTGCCGTTTCTGGCCCTGGGAGCCCTGCCTGGTCTTCACATCGTTTCATCTTCTATCGCCCAATCTTTCGGAAACAGAGTCTGGATCACGACTGTTGGCTTTATACTGATTTTCGTGACCTCCGCCGGATTCTCCATTCAACGCGTCTCTCGACACCAAGACTTCTTCATATCAACGCAAAAGACGGTCTACTTCGAACTCAGTCGTTTTCTCGATGCAACAGACACGAACCGCTATTGGGATGCGATCGGCCTCTTCCCAAAACGCAACGCACTTTTCCACTACCCATCGCCTGGTGATCAAACCAACGAACGCATTTTGGAGTATGTCGAACACCATAAGCCCACAGTGGTGCTTCGTACGGGTAAAATGAACTTGCTCGAACCGGGACTCATGATGTGGTTTAACAAGCACTACATACCACGCACAGATTCAGTTCGAGTCCGACGCGCCGACCTCATCCGCACTGAAGGATGCATGTACCCTTCGTCATTGCTCACGCAAATCGCGACGTCTGAGAACCTAACCCCACCGCTCGCGCTCTTCAAAAAAGATACGAACGACTCAACATGGGTTCGCGCCTCTTTTCACACGACGGCCGGATACGACACTGCCGAGTTCGATCCACAGCAGTCAAAAAATGCGGATTTCATTTTGTCCGACTGCCAAGACACACGCCTACAGCTAGCCCTAACCGAAGCAAAGCCATGGGCTTTCGTGCCACCAGAGTTCTCAGTCTTCTTTAAGTACAATAGCTTCTTTTGACGAAGGCACTCTTCCCCAAGCCCAAGAGCTTAGAATTCGCCAGAAAAACCTTGGGCCGTCCGTCAACACCCGCAGCTTCGAGCGCCCGATTCGACGCGCGTAAGGAATTGGAACTTCAATGAGCTGCCGGCCTGATTTCAGAAAACTCAACGTCATCGCCAGTGAGTAATCAAGACCATCCGGCAAGGCATCGCTTGCGAAAAAATCCCTCATGTCTCGGGAAAACACCCTCATCCCCGTACAGCTGTCGTACACGCGGGCTTGATAGAGCAAGTTGATGGTTCCGACAAAAAGTCGATTTCCGATCTCTCGCGTAAGGGGCATATGTTCACATAGCGACAGCCTGTCGCCGCAAACCATCTGCACGCGACGCCTTTCTAGAACCGAAACCATAACCGGCAACAGAGCCGGATCGTAGGTGCCGTCCACATCATAAAACGCAATGTAGTTTCCTGTTGTCGCGGCAACGCCCGTCTTCAAAGCGGCACCGTATCCACGCCTTGAATCATGAGAGATAATGGAAACCGCGACATCAGCTTGGTTCTGCGATTGGCTTTGTAAATGTACGTTTCTGCCTCTGATCGCCCGCCAACCCTCGATCCACTCATTGACGGCGTCAACCGTTCCATCTGTGGAGCCGTCGTTGACGATGATCACTTCGTGCAAATGTAAATGAAGACCCGCTTGTCTCCAGTCCGCAAGCAGACCATGTAGTCGCTGTAAGACAGGACCGACCGCAGACTCTTCGTTATAACAAGGCAGAACAATCGAGAGATTCCGCATAGACACTCGCCCATTTTGAGCGATCTCATTTTCACGTGAAAAATCGGATGATTCTCTCATAGATCACTATATTATCAGTACTCGACGGGGCTTGTTGTTGATTCTCCCCCGATTTAAGCCATCATCAATACTTTCAGACAATCGTTGACCGATTGCATTGCGATTCGCAACCGATTGCCGAGAGGAGTTTGCAATGAAAAAGCCTTTGATACTTGGATCCTTTCTAGGAGTCCTTCTCACCATCGGAGCCGGCTACTATCTCTACGTATCAAAAGCACTTAGCCCCAAAACAGTTGCGGGCGCTCCAGTTGTAGCAACTCAACCTGAACCAGTGGCGGCTGAGACACCAGCCGCCACCACCAACGTTCAATATAAATTCCATGGTCACGAAGACCTTCTCGCGACGCGCGCCAAACAACGTCTCATGGTCTCTCCCGAGAGATGGGACGAAATCACAATGAACGCAAATCTTTCGTCATCCGTACGAACAACGACGGCCTGCCGATATGCAGACCTTTCTCCCGCTCTGTACGTGAAATCAATTTACGCGGAAAGCGCTTTGAATCGAACAATGAACGTGGTCGGTCTCAACTTCCGCACTCACCAATGCTACAGCGTCGGCAGCGAAGTTACACTTATTGCCGATGACGCCGCTTCGTCAGGTCCGGCGTATCGCATACTCGGAACAGCCGTCATTCAACGCCTCATGGAAACACCCATCGAAACGCTTCCTGCCGCCTTCATGGATGCGATCGGCCTCAATGCGCCGGACAAGCACTTCTTTTTCAATCACGATTTTTCGATTCCCCAAATCCGGGGCCAAGTCACCCTGGTGCTGTTTGAAATGAAACCCGACAAACCCCTTCTAGACCCCACGACGGTCCCGCCCTTCATCGCGGGTGCCGTCACGCTGAAAGCGAAGTCCATTGATCAGTTCTTTAAAGCAGGCAGTTCACCAATCAAGCCTGTGTTCGTTGATGCACGCGCGAGAACGGCGACTTCGCCCGGTGCAGAGACTTACCCCGGAGCTATATCCGCGCCGTTCTTTCCGTCTCAAGCAAATCAGCTTCGCTTTGAGCTCAACATGCCACTCTCGGTTCTCGCCGGGTCACGCTTCGACACACGCGCCCTGCCAAAAGATAAAAACACACCGCTTCTTATCTACGGGGAAAACGACAAAGACCCTTCGCCGATCTGGATGATTCGCAATCTGCGCATTCAACACTACCAGAACCTATATCTCATTTCGGGAGGACTCGAAGCTCTTAAGAAGGAAGAGCGGATTACTTTCTAGAAGCTGATACAGGCTCTCTGTCGAGCGCTTCGATCATTTTTTCGACGACTGCATCTTGAAAACTCCGCACACGTTCTCGATTCGCCACCGTCGTCGATGTTAAAATCACAAAAGGCACGTATCGCCCTGCGGCCGGTATGTACCCAACCAACTGATACGCCCCACGAAGAGTTCCTGTTTTTCCACGCACGCGTCCCGCCGCTTTCGTCCCCTTCATTCGATGCTCTAAAGTTCCTTCAACGGCAGCGAGCGGTAAGGATCTCGAGTTCGGGAAAGACCGATAACAGCGTAATAGGACCACGAATTTCCGTGATTCCGTTCGCCAGCAAAGCACGAGCAATTTCATTCATGCGATCTTGTAATCCAGAATCATAGAGATCGAGACCACCGGTTGGATCACCGTCCGCGGTAACCACGACATCCGTAGCGACTCCCGGTTCCAACAATATGTACGTGGTTTGCGTAAGAAAACGAAAGTCCGGCCCGAGAGCCTTCAAAGCAACAGCCGCCGTAATGACTTTCGTAATCGAGGCCGGTATGAAGGAGCGTTGCTCATTTTGAATCCGCGCAGAGGGAGCATCAGACGTCAGACCTACAGTTAGATCTTTTTTCTTCGTCAGATAATATTCAATATCAATGGGCTTCTGAGCCGACGCTGTCGCGG
>JAVFAU010000139.1:0-5652 GCA_034002335.1 Bdellovibrionales bacterium
GTACCTGAAACCTGCGCGTCTACCAGTTCCGCCATCCGGGCTTAAGAATGAACGTATTGCTATGGCAGGAGGAGTCTAGCTCCCTGTACCCAGAGAGTCATCAGAATTTGCCCATTGGATTTACCTTCGGGGCGGTGGTAGTTTGGGGCTGTGCATAGGATGGGCAGACATGGGTAGAGGCAGAGGTTCAGATCGGGATTCGGGGCGCAGAGCAGGTGGCTCAGCATCGGGCGGTTCTTCGCGCTCGGATTCTACTCGTGATGGTGGCAAAACGGGCGGACGACGTTCGACCGACCGTGATGTCAGAAACGGCAGAAGCTTGCGTGACGTTTTATCGGGCGGTGGCTCGGCAGGAGGTCGCGGTGCTCGACCTGGAGCGGGTTCTGCTGGCGGTTTCCGTTCTCCAGCGGCACCTGCCGGTGATGAGGGTGGTTTTAAACCGGCAAGGCGTCAGGTGCAGTATCAGCCCATGATGACGTTCCGCCCTCCTGGAGCCGATACAAAAGCGGATACAAAACAGGATACAAAATCAGAACCCAAGCCGGACGCATCGGTTTCATCCAAAACCAAAGGCTCACCGGCGCCTTCGCGGGCGTCGTCTCCGGCTATGCGCCCTGTGATGCGCCCTCCTGTGGAGAGCGAGTCAGACTCAGTGAGTTCCGCGAATATGCGCCAGCCCTCACGACCGGGTGAAGTGGTCGATGCGGGGTGGCCGCGTGCGCGGGTCCTTGGTGTTAAAACGGGCCGAGGCGAGTCTGGAAGTGAGTCGAAGGGTTCCGCGACTCGCGGTAAAGAGGCTCGGCGCGAAGGCAATCGTCTTTGGGTAACGGGAGTGGTAAAGCGCCATCCCGACGGGTTTGGATTCTTGATTCCCGAAGATCCATCGCTCCCAGATATCTACATTTCGCGCCAGTACATGGCGGGCGTCATGACCAATGATCGCGTCGAGGCCGAGGTGTTCCGTGCGCGACCACTGGATCGTGGCGCGTCGGGAGAGGCGCGTCTTTTTGGTGAAATTAAACGCGTTATTTCGCGCGCTCACGGTCGTATCATCGGTCGCTTCCTACCAGTGGATCGTCGCTACGGCGTGATTCAAGATGACGGGCGCGGTTGGGGCATGGACCTGCGCATTCCGATGGAAGATTCGAAGGGAGCGCACGAGGGCGATTGGATCGCCGTTGAGATCACCGACTACGCTTCGAACGAGAGACCGCTTACAGGCCGTGTGGTGCAGATCCTCGGCGATGTCGAAGATCCGCTGAACGACGTCATCCGTGTGATCCACGAAAAAGGTGTGCCCAACGAGTTCTCGTTTGCGACCCAGCGTGAGGCCGCGGCTTTGGGTCATGTCGTGACTGACACCGATATCAAAGGTCGCGAAGACCTGCGTGCGACGCCGTTGATTACAATCGACGGTGCGACGGCGAAAGATTTCGACGATGCGGTTTATGTCGAGCAGGTAGATCGAGGCTATCGTGTGATCGTCGCGATCGCCGATGTCTCGCATTATGTGAAGCCAGGTGGCGCGATTGACGAAGACGCCTATACGCGCGGCACGAGCACGTATTTTCCGAACTTCGTCGTACCGATGCTGCCAGAAGAACTCTCAAATGAGCTTTGTAGTTTGAAGCCAGATGTCGATCGCCTTTGTTTCGCATGCGAGATGCAGTTGGACTATCAGGGCGTTCTTCGGTCCTCGCGTTTCTTTGAAGCCGTGATGAAGTCGAAAGCGCGGGTGACCTACGGTGAGGCGCAAGAGGTTGTCGATGGTGAGCCGAGCGCTCGTCTTCAGGCGATCGAGGGTGTTTGTGAAAACATTCAGCTTGCGGCGGATGTCGCCAAGATTCTGATGGCAAAACGCTTTCGTGAAGGTTCGCTTGATCTTGAGATTCCTGAAACGCAAGTCGTGGTCGATTCAAGTGGCGAGACGATTGATGTCGTGCGCACAGAGCGCCTGTTCGCGCATCGTTTGATCGAAGAATTAATGCTGATTACGAACGTCGCGACGGCGCGGTTCTTTGATGAGCATCGCATTCACGGCATTTATCGCATTCACGAGGAACCAGACCCGGAGAACATCAAAACTGTCGAGAAGATGCTATGGAACATTCTCGGCCCAGGTCGCGGCAAGCCGCTTCAGGGGCAGGGATTGCAGAAGAAGCTTACGAAGGCTCTTCAGGCGGTTTCGGGACAGCCCGGTGGGCAGATTCTGAACGTCTTGACCTTAAGGGCGATGAATCAAGCGAAGTACAGTTCTGAAAACGTCGGCCACTTTGGTTTGGGGTTTTCTCACTATTCTCATTTCACTTCGCCGATCCGTCGGTATCCAGATCTGATCGCGCATCGCTTGATCAAAGCGGTCTTATATCCGCGCTATCGCAATCAAGGAATGGAAGTCGAAGAAATCGCGTCGGCGGCGACCCATCTCTCCGCCTGCGAGCAGCGGTCCGTAAAAGCGGAGCGCGCCGTGGTTTCAATCAAGAAAGCTCGCTTTATTCGTCGTTATCTCGGCGAAACGCTCGAGGGGTCCGTCACTTCGATCGCGAAGTTCGGGATTTTCGCGACATTACGTGAGTTTGAGATCGACGGACTTGTAAAGCTCGAAGCTCTTGGTCCGGATCGTTGGGTCTTTGACGACCAGAACATGCGCCTATACGGGCGTCGCACGGGCCGAGTGTTCAAGCTAGGAGACTCGCTGCGTGTGACGGTTGAGAACGCCGATATCAATACGGGCAAAATCGACTTCTCACTTGAGGATGAAGGAACGCGCGTCGAAGAGGCGCTGGTCGTTCTCGGCGATGAGATGGATGTCGAAGAGCTCGCGGTTGCAGCTGAAGAGCTCGTCGGTTCAAAACGTCGTCACAAGCGTGGCGATAAGCGTTCTGAGAAACGCGGCGACTCGCCACGCGGTCCGAGACATAAAAAATCGGAATCGAAAGAGGATTCAAGACGTGGCGGAGACGAGAAGCGAGCTTCTGGTGGCGGACGCAGTCGCGCCGCGAAGAAAGCGGTGAAGGCTGCGGAGGCGACCTCGGGAAAATCCATGGCAAAAGGGCCAATCAAACCTGTGGTGAAACCAGTTGGAAAAGTCGGTGGCTCTGCGAAAAAGAAATCGCTTGGTCGTCGAGGACGTAAGTGATGGGACAGCGTCGCGGGTCGCTTGGAATTTTGCGAGGGGTGACCGCACTAAAAAATGCGGCAAGGCTTCGCACGATCGCCAGCGTCTTTGCGCGCTTCGGTTTTCAAAATGTGGCTGAGCGTATTCGTCTTGGCCGTTTTGTCGTTGAGCGTTTGAGTGGTATCGATCCCGATCAGTATTCTGCGGCCGAGCGTCTTCGCATGGCGTTTGAAGAGCTGGGGCCGACCTTTGTGAAGCTCGGTCAGCTTTTGGCGACAAGGCCTGATCTTGTTCCAGAGGATTTCGTCGAAGAGTTCAAAAGGCTTCATGATCAAGTCGCGGCGCTTCCGTTTCAGAAGATGCGCCAAACGCTTGAATTCCAATATGGGCGTGCCGCCGGGGCTGGTGGCGGTGCCGGGATCGAATCGGTCTTTTCGGAGATTGACGAGAGTCCGATCGGGGCGGCCAGCATTGCCCAGGTCTATCGTGCTACTTTGAAGAACGGAGCGAAGGTCGTTGTTAAAGTACAACGGCCAGGCATCGTCGACATCATCAGAAACGATGTCGCGATTCTCTATTTCCTGGCGGAACGGTTGGCGGCGTTCGTGCCCGAAGCGGCGACATTTAATCCCGTCGGAATCGTCGATGAGTTTTTTAAAACGCTCGAGCTTGAAACGAACTTCAATGTCGAAGCGAATAACATCAGGCGTTTTCAAGAAAACTTTAAGGACGATCCGACAGTTAAAATTCCGCACGTTTACCAGGAATACTCCGGAGCTAAGGTTCTGGTTTTAGAAGCGCTCGGGGGAATTCCTCTTTCACAGCCAGGCGCTTTGAAGCAAGAGGGGTTGGATCGTGACGAGGTCATGCGTGCCGGTATTCAGTGCTACTTCCGCCAGGTTTTCATGCACGGTCTGTTTCATGGCGACCTCCATGCCGGCAACCTGTTTGTCATGCCCGATAGTACGATTGGACTCATCGATTTCGGTATTGTCGGACGATTGAACCACCGTGTGCGCGACGCGATCGCGAATATGTTCGTCGCCCTTTATTCCGAGGATTACGAACGCCTTGCCTACGAGTACGTTGATCTCGCTCCATTTAATGCATCAATCGACGTCGATCAGTTCGCAAAAGACCTTCAAGATCTTTTGGGGCCGCATTTCGGGATGAATCTGAAGAATGTGAATCTCGGGCGGCTCCTTATGTCGACGACCGTTGTCGCGGCGAAACACAAGCTCACGGTTCCTAGCGACTTGATGTTGTTCTTTAAGTCGATCGTCACCGTCGAGGGCATGGGACGTGTGATTCAGCGCGATTTCGATTTGTTGCCGCACGCACTCGAGTTCGCTGATGAGTTGGCGCAGAATAAAATGGATCCGCAACGCCTCAAAGAGGAGGCTGCGAGTTTCGGTCGAGACACGGCTGTTCTTGTGCGAACGCTTCCGCGGCAGGTGCGGCAATTCGTACGACGAGTGAATCATCCTAATTTCGCGTTTCGCCTAAGTCTTGTGGAACTCGAAGAAGTGAAGCGCTCCCTTGAAAGTTCGTCGAACCTGATCTTCTTAGGTCTTGTTATCGGGAGTTTGATTCTCGCCGGCAGCATGACGATGTTCTTTGAAAAGGGACATTTCTTTTTGGGGCTTCCTGTTTTATCGGCTCTGTTCTATGGGTTGGCTGGCGCCCTTGGGCTTGCGGCATTTCGGAACTACATAAAAAAATAGGGCGGAGCCAGAGGCCCCGCCCACCGGATCGCAATTAGCCCAAGAGCTTAAGTGCGATGTTTGACATGTTGTTCGCTTGGCCGAGAACGGAGACGCCGGCTTGCAACAAGATGTTGTTGCGAGTGAGTTCCGCGCTCTCTGAAGCGATGTCGGCGTCGCGAATTCGAGAATTCGCGGCAGACAAGTTTTCATCAGCGATCAGAATATTCGCGCTTGTCGACTGCAGGCGGTTTTGCATAGCGCCGAAGTTGGCGCGAATTGCGTTAACCGAGACCAGTGCGTCGTCGAGCGTGGCCAAACCAGTTTGTGCCGACTCCTTGATGGCGATCGAACCTGTCGACAGACCGAGAGCTTCCAAACTTGCGTTCGCCGCCGAGGCGTTGAACGAGATGCGATCTTTAAACGCATCGTTGTGAACTCCGACCTGAATGTCGATGACTCCGCCAGTTCCGTTCAGAAGGTCTCGTCCGTTAAACTTAGTCACTTCCGTGACACGTTGAATCTCGGACTTGAGCTGCTGAAACTCGACGTCGAGGAACTTTCGTTCCGTATCGCCAATCGTGTCTGAAGCAGCTTGAACCGACAATTCGCGCAAGCGAATGATCATGTTCGACACTTCGTTGAGACCGCCTTCTGCGACTTGAACGAGCGAGATACCGTCGTTCGCGTTGCGATTGGCTTGTCTCAAGCCTCGGATCTGGCCTCTCAGGTTTTCGCTGATCGCGAGACCTGCGGCATCATCGGCAGCTTGGTTGATTCGAAAGCCCGAGCTCAAGCGAGCCAAACTCTGATTCATTCCTCGCTGTGTAC
>JAVFAU010000140.1:0-5605 GCA_034002335.1 Bdellovibrionales bacterium
TGTTATCGGTCAGAAGCGTCGTGGACGTCCTCCAGGACGCAAACATAAGGCATCGTCATCAGAAGGTGGCGGCGGGTTGAAAGCGACGATTCGTCAACTTCTTGGCTTGCCGATCGCGGCTGACGCTAAAATTCGTCTTATTAAAGCGGCTCTTGATCTTTAATTTGGTTCGAATGAATTACTGAAATTGGATATTCAGCTCGATATTCCGCGGAATATTTAATTTCTCCAAAGTGTTTCATAATGAAGCGGCCCCCAGTTTTGGGGTCGCTTTTGTTTTTGGAGCATTTTATATCAACGTCGTTGCAGGTGTTGGTTTGTGGGTAAAAGTGGGCCGGAGCGTGTTTCCCTTGAGCTGAGCCTTTTTTAAAGCGTGTGTTTTGAATTGAGACGCAGGTTTTCCTCGATCGTTCCGATAAGAGGTACGTGGAACGTTCAATTGCTCCTCAGGGGGAATCTATGTCGGCAGAGACGTCTTCTCGTCGTGTATGGTTTATCGCTTTCTTTCTCCCGCTCGCATTCTCTCTGGGCGCTTGCGCAAAAAAACACGAAACTTCGCGTATCGTCATCGATGCTCCACAAATTGTTCAGGCAATCGAAAAATCAAAACAAAAGTTAAATTCAGCTCGGCAACAAAAAGGCCTGTCTGCGGCTTCTTCGGTTGCGTCGATTTCTCGTATCGCAATACAGGTCTCAGGTTCGGAGATGACGCCAGTTGGAACACTCTGGACGCGTGAACGAGAGAAAACACTGCCTGCAACGTTCGCGTTCGATGTCACTCGCGGCACGGATCGTCTGTTTCAAGTCCTCGTGGTGACCGAGAACGGTATCTACTACGGAGATGTAAGCCGGACGCTTGCGAAAGCCGTGGAAGATGTGACAATTGAGTTGAAGACCCCGCTTGTGACGACGGCTCACGAGCTTGAACTCTCGGGCCGATATTTTACCGCCAGTGGTGTCGCTCCGAGTGGAACAGTGAATATGCTCTATAATCCGCCGAATGGGCGACCTGCGATTCGTGTCGATTCGGGCGAAATATTCAGCGGCTATATCCATCTGTTTGTTCCGAACATCGTGGGTTCCTTTTCGTATCATCTTGTGCAGGGGACCTCGACGCAGACGCTTTTCGATAAGGTCTCGGCTTCGACGGCCGTGTCGTCGCTGCCGGGTGGAAGCACGACTAAGACGCTCGTACTGTCAGTTCCTGAGCGATACACGCAGAGCTACGACGAGGTGACGGGAGAAGCGGTTGCTGAGAAGCGAAACGCTAAAACTCAGTACGTCGGCTTTTGGGGAATCGGCGCGCCGGCCTCTTCTCGCGTCTGCTATTTTGGTGAGAACCAAGAGTACGCGCACGTCTTTAAAAACGAGGGAATGACCGATGTTTTCTGGTGGAAGCCAGGAAGCACGGATCCGGTAAATGCCCGCCGTCTTTCGGGCGGAGAAAGCTCCCTGCAAGATTATGGGTGTGATTCGCCTGTGGCTTCGCAATGGGGAGTTCGTGAACTGGCCATCGATGTCATGAATTTACCATATGGCGATTCGGCGATAGGGGCGCGTGGTCCGTTTCAATTCAACCCAGGCGTACCGGGCGGAGCTTATTTGGGAGCCGCTTTGGACGGCGAAGTCGTGCATTTGCAGTGGAGATACTTGCCAGGTGTTGTTGGGGCAAGCGTTGCGGGTGTTGGAATTTTCACCAAGTCTTTTTCGGGCTCTGAGAGGCCGAACCGGTTTGAAGACGACAAAGCTCTTTGTAGCTCGCTCGTGTCGCACGGGTACCGTGAAGTCGCGCGTTTAGGCGCGGCGAGTGGTTTGGGGCTTGTCGAAAGCTACGACCTTATCTTGAGTTCACCTGAGATCCTTGCATACGAAGAGGGGCAGTTTCAGGTCGTGATGTGTCCTTACCGTGCGAGCGGCTCGTATCATGATTTCGCCCTTTCTCATGAGAGCAACTCCGGACACTCACCGATTACGATTGGAAGTGAATTCGTGAAGATCGTAGCCGGGCGTGAGCATACCTGCGGTATTACGACGAGCAGTCAGCTTAAGTGTTGGGGCGGCAATTCCTACGGTCAGCTGGGTGATGGTACGAGCGGTGCGGGTACGAATAAGCTCTCGCCAATCGTCATCGATACGTCTGAACACTATCAAGATGTCGCGCCAGGGGAGCATCACACGTGCGCTATCACGACCAGCAATAAGCTTAAATGCTGGGGGTTCAACTACTACGGTCAGTTGGGTGATGGTACGAGCGATTCGGGTGCGGATAAAGTGGAACCCGTTGAAGTTGATTCAGCAGAGTCTTATCAAAGTGTCAGTGTTGGGAAATATCATACATGCGGTGTTACGAATTCGAGCCAGCTGAAGTGTTGGGGATTAAATGCCAGCGGTCAGTTGGGTAATGGAACTATAGCAAACAGTCCGTCACCTGTAATCGTAGGTTCGGGTTACATGACTGTGGATGCGGGTCGAGAAAACACGTGCGGCATCACGATAAGCGGTCAGCTCAAATGTTGGGGGAAAAACGCCAGCGGACAGATTGGTGGTGGCACAGTCGGTGGAACAACACTAAATCCGACGGCCGTCGATATATCGAGCCAATATGTGAGCGTAAGTGTTGGCGGTGATTACAGTTGCGGTGTTACGACCTCGAACCAGCTGAAGTGTTGGGGTCTAAACGCCAGTGGTCAGCTTGGCGATGGAACCACGGTCAATCGCACGACTCCGGTTGTGGTCGTACAGGGTGTTTTGTTCCAGAATGTGAGTGCTGGGGAGAACCATACGTGTGGAACAACCACGGATGGTCAGGTAAAGTGTTGGGGATTCAACGGCGCCGGGCAGGTAGGTGATGGAACCATGACTCTCAGAACATCTCCGGTCGATGTTGAAATGAGCTTCCTCGCTGTGAGTACCGGTAACGGATTCACGTGTGGTCTTGCTCTCGACATGAGCGTGAAATGTTGGGGGAACAATGCATCTGGCCAATACGGTAATGGCACGACGGCCAACAGCTTATTGCCACTTTTGATCGCGTTCTAAAGCGAAAAGCCGGGCTGTCATTTAAGAAAATAACCTGAGATGAGCAGGTACGTTCGCGTTACCTGCGCTTTGCCTAATGATGTGCATGTAGCGGTTCTTATGCCGGCGAGTAACTCTCGTCCTTGTCTCAGTATAATTTACAGCAACCATGTAACCTCGATTGACGGTGGTTCCATAGTGGGACAGTTTGTCCGAACCGAGAGGCGCGAGGAATGAATTAAGCGCCAACGGGAAGATTTCCGGGGTGGAAATCGGAGGGATTACATGAACGCGATGTTGAAAATTGTTCGTTTGAACAAGACATTTCTTCAAACTCTTCTTGTGGTAGGGGCCGTAGGGTTTGTAGGCCCTTTGGGAGCACAGACGGCGGGGGCCGCTCCAATGAAAGTCTTGATTGCAAACGGAACAAGCATTTCGCCTGAAACAGGGGCTCGCGAAATGAAGTTCATGAATCCTTCCGGTGAAGCCCAGTTCTCTTTTACGGAGTCGGGCTTCAAGCTCGAGTTCGTTGGGCAAAACGGAAGTGCGAGAGAGATCAAAGTTCACTTTGATCGCCAGTTCTCGCTAGCGGAACCTCAAGATGCGCAGGAGGCGCGTTTTAATCAGCTTTTGGCTGAGGCGCTATATGAACGAGGGGCTGCTCTGAGTGCGACCCTTGCGAAGGTCATGGCGGACAAAACTGTGGAATCCGGCTCAGTTCTTGTGATGAAGCTTGAAGGAAAACAATTCGGCTTTTTGAAGTCTGACTACAATGCTCAAGACGTGGAGTTTTTGGGCAACAAAGGTTCGCTGGGGAATCTTGGGAATCTAGTCGTATATCATTTCAGCGAGGAAGCGAATGAACGGATGCGGGTAGAGGCTGAGGCGGAGGCCGCACGGGCGGCGGCTGCCGCAAAGGTGAATAAAAAGCCTGCGCTTCCGCGTCTGACTCCGATTGCAAGAGCCTGCAGGATGATGTTTGCGAGCGCGCCGTAGAGCGTTCAAGGCGTTGAACCGCCAGGCTTTGCGGCCTGGCGATAGAGGTCGACGTATTTATTCCTAAATGTTTCCAGATCGTGATTTCGATCGATCATATACTTCGCATTGCCAATCAGCATGTCTCGAAGAGCTTTGTCGCTCCTTAGGTCTCCAAGCGCTTTGCTGAAGCTCTTGGGAGACGAAGGATCGAAAAGCAGAGCGGCTTGATGTTTTCTAAACGGCTCATGTGCCGGAATATCAGAAACAACACAGATGGTCCCAAGGGCCATAGCTTCGAGGATCGTGCTGAACTGTCCGTCGCTTGTCGACGTACTTACAAAGACATCGAGAGATTGAAGCCAGGTCTTCGTGTCGTTCACGAGTCCGTGGACTTCGAGTGTCGTGGGCGCAGATCCGAACCGTTCCACTCGTTCCTTCGAGAGGCCGATGCAGCTCCATTCGCCAAATGGCGCGGCATCCTGGGCGAGTTTTAAAAAGTGCTCATGCCCTCGAACGCTTTCGGCGCGTAGTACGGCACCGATTCGTATGTGAGAGAGCGTATGAGGGTTGTTGCGATCAATTCTATGAAATGGTGCGAGCGTGGATTTCCTCTTCGGAAATTTTGACGGATCAATTGCGTTTTCGATGATGAATGTGTCCGTGTTATCGGAGATGAGTCCGCGGGAACGCGCATGTTGATACTCGGTCTGTGATGTGAATACAGGAAAGAAGCGGATCTTTGTTAGAAGGAGGTCGATGGTTTTTTTTAGAAGACCTTGAAGGCCTGATTCTGCCGGGAAGCCATGATAAGAGTGCACGACGGAAGCCCTTGTTACGAGGCTTAACAGTCTCGAGTAGACTCCGGCATTGCGTCCGTGAGAGTGGACGATTTTGACGCCGTGTTTGACGATAGATTTTCGAATTCGCCACAAGGCTGTGAATGAGAAGTCGCGGTGTGGAATAGGAATAAAGCGGTCCGCGATTTTTTTGAACTCATACCCGTAAGGCGGGTTTACGGGACTTGCTATGAAGACTCGGATTCCCATGCTTTTAAGAAGGGGAGCGAGCTCTAGAATTTGTTTCGGAGCTGTGCCTGAGTCGCTGCGAGTCGTAATAAAGAGGACAGTCGTCGGCCCTTTGAACCCCTCTGGTGTTCCTTGTTGAGCGGCCGGATGGGGCTTCATAGAGTTATGAGGGTGTGTTTGAGGTCTATTGGAAGTCATACTTTGTCTCGAGTATCGAATAGAAAACTTCAATTCGGTACTGCCGAGGTGGTAGGCTCCTTAGCTTGTCGTCCTTGGTCTAGTTTGGTAGTCCAAGTCGGAGAATCTCAAGGAACACGTGGGCGAAGTTATGAATGCACAAATCAATGCTGAATCAGTTGTTTTAGTAACGGGAGCCGCCGGTTTTATCGGTAGCGAGTTTATCGAATTGGTTCACGGCTCCACGGATGCTCAGTTGGTTATTTTGGATAAGCTTACTTATGCCGGAAACCGCAAAACCTACCGGCATGCGATCGAACAAGCCGTGCTCAAGCGCGAGCGAAATGGTTTACGGCGAGATCACGCCGCGCCGGAGTTCGTAGAGGGTGATATCTGTGATCGTGAGC
>JAVFAU010000141.1:0-5603 GCA_034002335.1 Bdellovibrionales bacterium
GAGTACGGCATCAACCACGTCTGGCTCACCGTTCAGCTAAGACAGACGATCGGTTTGAAAAAAGACGTCGATATCACATCTCGCATGCTTTCAGCCGGCATCAGCGTCGATTTCTAGTATGTCGTTACGGGTGGGGCCCAGCCCACCCTGCACTGCTTTCGATGCAGCGGCATCGAAAGATCTTCCCATGTCGTTACGGCCGGGGCCCAGCCCACCCTGCACTGCTTTCGATGCAGCGGCATCGAAAGATCTACCCATGTCGTTACGGCCGGGGCCCAACCCACCCTGCACTGAGCAGCTCGCTTTCGTTCGGGTGACGTGTTACACCGTCGAGCATGACCGATACATCCACGCCAACGTCAGCCGAAACCCCGGCTAAGAACGAATATCGGCAATGCGCCCCGGATCGCCATCGCGTGCGTCTGCACCTTTCGTATGACGGCACCGAGTTTCATGGCTGGCAACGACAGACCGATGCCAATGGCCGCCAAACCCAGGTCACCGGTCAAGGCACCATCGAAGCCGCCGTCGCAAAAGTTTTTGGAGAAAAACTCTCGGTCGTAGGCGCAAGCCGCACGGATGCAGGCGTTCACGCGCAGATGCAAGTCGCACACTTCGACGCAAAAAAAGACCCCACGACATTTCGCGATCTGCGCTACTCCCTACAAAGTCTCACGCCGGATTCTCTCGTTATCAAAGACGTGTTCTTAGCTGCGCCGAACTTTCATTCGATCGCAAGTTCCATCGACAAGACCTATCGCTACTCGATTCTCAACCGACGCGTCCCAAGCGCCCTCCGCCACCGCACGACATGGTGGGTGCGGGAACCTCTCGATCTCGACCTCCTCAACGAGGCCTGCCAGTTTTTAATCGGAACCCACGACTTCAAAAGTTTTCAGACCAGCGGAACCCATGTCGATTCCACAATTCGCACGATTTCACATGCGATCTGGCACAGGGTCGGCCCGACCGAGGCTAAAATTTCAATCGCGGGCGACTCTCCAATCTCCCGAGATGACTCGCAACTATCCGAAGACACTCTGTTATTTGAAATTCGCGGCAACGGTTTTTTAAAGCAAATGGTGCGTAATATCGTGGGTACACTCGTCTCGCTTCAGCTTGACCGACGCCCCGCTAAAGACGTCAAATCCATCCTGGAGGCCCTAGACCGCCGGAAAGCCGGAACAACGGCCCCCCCTCAGGGACTTTTTCTAACTCGGGTCAGATACCCGCACGAACTTGACATTCGATGCCGTCCTCTTTAAATCCATGAGTTCTTTGCGGAAGGTTTAATCATGGCTTTGATCAATCTCACTTCGGGCGGAACATACAACGCCCCTAAAGCTGGCTCGGAAAACGACGTTCCTCGTCAATGGTACGTTGTCGATGCTGCTAACAAAAGCGTAGGTCGCATTGCGACTGAAATCGCGCGTGTACTTCGTGGAAAACACAAACCACAGTTCACACCTAACCAAGACACTGGCGACTTCGTTGTTGTCGTGAATGCGGAAAAGGTTCAAATGTCGGGTACAAAACTCGATGTGAAGCGCTACTACCGTCACTCTCGTTTCTTCGGTTCGTTGAAGTCCCTCACAGCTCGCGAGATGCTTGAGAAGGACCCAGCGTTTGTTATCGAAGACGCCGTTAAGGGTATGCTTCCTAAGAACAAGCTCTCACGCTCGCTTCTTGGAAAGCTCAAGGCCTACAAAGGGCCAAACCACCCTCACGCCGCTCAAAAACCTCAGGCTCTTGAGATCAAGTAAGGAAAAGCATGGCTGCAGCTAAAGAAAAAAAAGGCTCGAAATTCTTCTACGCAACTGGCCGTCGTAAGACGAGCGCCGCGCGCGTCTTCTTGAAATCTGGATCAGGCAAAGTCGTCATCAACGGCCGCCCTGCGGAAGGTTACCTTTCGAAAGCGACTTCACGCATGATGATCCTTCAGCCTTTGAACATGACTTCGACAGCAAGCACGTTCGACGCATACATCACTGTTTCGGGTGGTGGCGAGACTGGTCAAGCAGGTGCGATCCGTCACGGTATCTCACGCGCTTTGATCGCTTACGATGAGACACTTCGCCCGACTTTGAAAAAAGCAGGCTTCCTCACTCGTGACCCTCGTATGGTTGAACGTAAGAAGTACGGTCAAGCCGGCGCTCGCGCTCGCTTCCAGTACTCGAAGCGTTAATCGCAAAGACGAAAATCGGTGGTGGACCTCTTGTGGGGTTCTTCACTGGTTCGTTTCGAAAAGCCCTCGCCGTGTGCGGGGGCTTTTTTTTATGCACTCTTTGTTATTATGTGCCGATCGTGGCGGACTTACTTTCACCCACCCGGATTAGCGCGACGAACCTCACGGCTCCGTCTCCGAATTCGAGGCCATCTAAGTAAACCAAGTGAATTGCGAATAGACCGCCGTGACTTGCGGCTTTGAGAGTCGCTTACTCGTCGAGGATGTAATTGCCTGGGTCGACCGGCACACCGTTCACGCGCACTTCATAGTGCAAGTGTGGCCCTGTCGACCGACCGGTCGAACCGACCGCTGCGATGATATCGCGTCGTTTGATCTTTTGACCAAGCTCCACGTAGATCTGCGACGTATGGGCAAAACGCGTGATCACACCGTAACCGTGATCGACGGAAACCAGTTTTCCGTACCCAGGGTCGTACCCGGCAAAGCTCACGATGCCATCCGCAGGAGCGTAAATCGGCGAACCTGGTGAAGCCGCGATATCAAGGCCGTTATGCATGACAGGTTTCGAAGTGAATGGAGAAATACGATAACCGAATTTCGATGTGTACCATCCACGCACAGGCTTAATACTCGGGGTCGCAGCGAGAAGGTTCTGACGCTCAGAAAGCGACTCCCACAACTCCAAAACGCCCTGTTCGCGGATACCGACATCCTGAACCGCAGTGTCGATACGAATCGCAAGAGACGCATAATCGCGCGCTTGCTCCGTTGCAACCTCACCTGCAGATTCATCTGGAGCCGGCCCTTTGAAGAAAACCGCATCTTGCTCAGCCGCGCCAATCGACCCCGTTGGCAAAAGAGCCGCTGGGTTGCGTCCCATCACTCCGCCAAACGCCACCGATTCCCCGCCGCCAATCGGCTGCCCAGCGCGAGGCGCAGGCCCCAAAGCAAGCTTAAGGGAGCGATCTTCGGTTTCGATGTTCGTGATGAGCTTAAGTTTAGTTACGAATCCGCGAACACGCTCGAGGTTGCTTTCAAGAGCGTTGAGTTTACCTTCGACAACCTGGAACTGTTCACGAAGAAGCGCGTTCTCAGCACGAAGGCGACGGTTCTCGATCGAAGCTCCAAGAAGACTGAGGTAATCGACCACAGCCGCCGCACCAATCACCGAAAGCACCAGCACAACGCTGAAAACGGCCTTCAACCAGCCATCCGAAAGGGTCATGCTCAGAGTGCGCCCCTTGCGGTTCGAAAGCATGAGGAAGGTCACGGTCTTACGAGCGGACGCATCCGTCACCGCGCCCGCATTTGCGGCGCGAGTTTGCTCGCCTGCCGAGCGGCTTCTTAAAGCCTCTCGGTTATGTTCGCCGTCGTGGCCCGTTTGATCTGCTTTCATCACTCAAACCCTCTAAGCCTACCTACCGTATCGGAATGAAACCCTACAGACTAAATAGCTGTCCTGCGTGCGGTTTCATGTCCGATAGCGCGCTCCGTCGAAACCGGTCAAAACGCACCGAGTCATTTGCTTTATTTTGAGATGAACTCGATTTTACGACGTTACAGTCAAAACCATAACCGTAACGTTGTCGTCTCCCCCTGCCTTCTTAGCCTCTTCAATACACTCGTTCACAATCGCATCCGGAAGCCCGATACCGAACTTTCGGATGGCTCCGATGATGACATCATCGCCGACCATACCGCAAAGACCATCTGAACAAAGTAAATAGAGGTCACCTTTGGCAATCGGACGCTCGATAATATCGACCTGGACCTCGCGTTCGAACCCGACGCTACGGGTAATTACGTTGCGATTGGTCAACCTCGGAAGGTCTTCCTCATCAATCAGGCCTGCCCGCAACTGTTCGTTTACAAGAGAATGATCCTCGGTCAACTGCCACAATTGATCTTGCGAATAGAGATAAGCCCGCGAGTCACCGACATTGCCGATAAAAAGACTGTTTTCAGAAGCCAGAGCCGTCACGAGTGTCGTACCCATTCCGTGCAGTTCGGGGCTTTCTATGTGGCTCTTGTCATAAATCCGCGCGCTCGCCTCTTCGTAACCGCGAACCAATAATTCTCGAACGCCGTATCTGCGGCTCTGAGCCTGCGCTTTTTGAATGAACTCGAGGAGGGTTTTGACCGCCATCGAGGACGCGACTTCTCCACCGCGATGGCCGCCCATTCCGTCGGCTACGCAATAAAGTCCCAGCTCCTCATCGTATAAAAATGAGTCTTCATTGCGCTCACGGCGCAATCCAACGTCTGTCTTACATGCAACTTTGACACGAGAACCCACTCCTCAAGTCTAAGGAGGATCTAGGAAAAGCGCCAACATTTCTATTGGGTCCAGACCAGACTCGAGAAACCCCGAAGGCCCGCCGATAGGTTTTTAAGGCTCAAACCAAGGTGGACCAGGATGAATTCTCAAAATCCAAACGAACACCAAAACCATAGTTCCGGCGCCAGAACACGCTTCTGGGTCGCTCTTGGTCTTTCGGGCCTCTTGCACGTTTTGCTTGGAGGAGGCTTAGCCCTCACCCCAGCCAAACCCAAACCATCAGACTCAGCCAGGACTTCAGTCGAGCTACTGTCCCCCGAAGAGCTTCAAGCCTTGCTCAAAGCTCAAGCAGCAGCGAACAACGCCAAACAGATCGTCGACACTGGCGACAAACGCATGAACGAAGAAGTCGACCCGAACGCAAAGTACTTAAGTCAATTCGATCAGAAGGTCGTAAAAGAGACGCGTGCGGCACGCACCGGTCAGTTCAACAACGATGCGGGCCAGGGCCAGCAGGCCGTTCAGAAAAGCCGCGCTCAAGAGATGGCCGAGTTCCAAGAACTCACGCCTGAAAACGAAAACACCGCTCAAGATACAGCAAAGGCCGCGCTTGAAAGCGACGTTCAAACCTTCAAAGGCGGCGATTTCGCCGTCGCGCCCAAAACCGGGCTTCAAGCCTTCAATCCGTCCTTTCGAAAACTACCTGTCGTACCGGACCCAACCGCACCCTCTGCTCAATCGGGCGATGGCCGCGAAGTTTCCGCGACCGACGATCATTTAAAAGACGTCCCAACGGGTATGCAAACGATGCTCTCGACTCGCGAGTTCGTTTATTACTCTTATTACAACCGCATCAAAGCGCAACTTCGCCAGCACTGGGAACCGAAGATCAAAGAGAAGTTCCAGAAAATCGTGCGCCAAGGCCGCACAATCGCAAGTGACGGCAACTACAAGATCACCAAGGTCATTATCATCTTGGACGAAAAAGGAACTCTCATTCGCGTTCAAGTCGTCGGAGCTTCTGGCATTGTCGATCTCGATGATGCCGCAGTCGAAGCGTTCCGCGCGGCCGCGCCTTTTCCGAACCCACCAAAAGGGATCGTCGAAGAGGACGGTACAATAAAAATCCGCTGGGAC
>JAVFAU010000142.1:0-5558 GCA_034002335.1 Bdellovibrionales bacterium
ACTCAGAAAATTCACTCAGAGATATAGCTCGGAGGCTGTTACTGGCTGCGCCCAAATACCGGTCGGCGTCACCAGAGCCACGACTCTGCCACTCAATATTGAACCATCAAAGCAGGTATTCTTCGAAAGACTCACATGTTCATCGGCTCGCACAGTCCAACTCGCGTCTGGCTCCACCAAGACAGCGCGAACTGGCTTTCCAACACTGAGATGACCGTACTCGTCCGCGATCCCAAGAAACTTAGCCGGATTCGTAGAGAGAACCTGAACAGCGCGCTCTGGTGACAGACGTTTGCGATGCACGAGGTCCAATACGACCGGCACCATCGTTTCAAGCCCGAGAGTTCCAAATGAAGCCTCGGGAAAAGGCTTACGCTTTGTCTCGGGTTCGTGAGGCGCATGGTCCGTCGCGACCCAATCGATCACGCCGTCGCGCAACCCATCGATCAACGCTTCACGATCTTCGATCGAACGAATCGGCGGATTCATTTTAAATGACGTGTTCGCCTCGTCGATATCCTCGCTCGAGAAAAACAAATGGTGTGGCGAGACTTCGGCCGTAACCTTGAGCCCCTTGCCTTTTGCCGCAATCAAAAGCGGAAGCGAGTGGCGAGACGACGTGTGAAGCAGGTGATAGCGAGTACCAGGTGTCTGCTCGAGCAGCTTTAAGTCGCGCTCCACCATATCGGTTTCATGACGAGCGTCGTAGGGCTTGAAGCCAAGCTTCTGCGGAATAGGACCAGGCGCAAGAGGGCCGGCGGCACCCGGCGTTTCCGCGTGCTGTAAAAACGGAGCGCCCGATGGTTCGAGGCGCTTAAAGATCTCAAGCTGAATTTCATCGTGCTCGACGCCGCGCCCATCATCCGTTACCGCAACCGCACCCGCCTGTATCAGCGACTCAAGAGGCGCGACCTCACGCCCTTGCTGTCCAAGCGTACCCGCGACGGAATACAGAACCTGCACTCCAAACTGCGCCTCGGCCGCCGCGACTTGCGACTTCGCAAGCTCAAGAGATTCGACTGAGTCCAACACTGGCTTAGTGTTTGGCATCGTCAGAAGAGCCCCGACACCACCCTTGAGAGCCGCATGCAATGCCGTTTCAGGCGTCTCTTTGGTCCACTGTCCCGGAGTTCGCATGTGAACCTGAGTATCGACCGCCGCAGGCATGAGCACCGTTCGATGCGCACGCGTATTTGGCTTCGCACTCGGTTGAACGGCGACAAGAACGCCTTCACGCAAAACGACATCGCAGTGGGAACGAACGCCTTCGTCCGTCCACACTTCGACATCTTGAAACATCACTTCTTGAGAAGAATGAGGGATCTGCTTCCAGTTTTTCATAATTCCCCAGGAGTTTACTTGAGCCCAGAACGGCATCAAGACCTAAACTCGCTATGACCAGGAATTACAAACTCTCCACACAAACCGTGCAAACTAACTGAGATTAAAACTCAATCTCTTAAAGCCCGAACGGCTGAAACTCCGCGAAGCTGCGATCATCTCGCACCCATGACCCCATGTCGGGTGAAACCAAAGTCGCTTCGACGATACGACCTTTTTGACAGTCGTCGTACGAAACACGCGCGTCACAATCGGAAATATCAACCGCAGACGACGAATAGATGATTCGAAACCCGAGAAACTGATTGTCGCGTGAAATCGCCTCGACAGAGTCGAGAGCAACCTCGGCCGCGGCCAGGTAGTCACCCTCTAAAATCGTATCCGCCCAGATTTGCGCCTGGTCATAGGCGATTTCCTCGAGACGTGCGCGGGTTCCCATATCCAACGAGTTTACTGTCAGATCAAAGACCCGAGTGTCGTACTGCCCGCTGCGAACAACGGCTCGGATGTTGTCGACCCAGGGACGAAAGCCATCGCCCGCGTGGTCTGCTTTTACAACCGCCGGCGCCGCAATCGCTGTGAGGGAGACAGCTGCGAAGAATGCCAAAGAAAGAGTGATGAGGCTGCGTAGTATGCGTTTCATGACTAAAATTTATAGGCCATGGCCCCCGATCAGGCCAATTCGACTCTCATATTTTAATATGCATGAAAAGAATGATGGGCGTCCATCGCCGCCCCGACGCCGCCCAATAGGACCCAGTGACCTACTTTTTTAGGCCGACGGCGAACGACCATTCAGGGGTCGGAGCCACGAGTTTACGTTCTGCGAGACTAAAAAGACCGAAAACGAATCGAGCCGTACAGCACACATCGTCCCGTTCGTTCACCATCGTCTGTACCATCGTGGTCGTTTTTGCCGTGGTCGCGGATAAATCCATGGACGAACGGATTCGGATTTTTTCGCGCAAGCGGATCTCTTTGGAAAACGTGAGCGACACTTCGAGAATTACAGGGCCAAGACCGTTTTTACGAATATCGTTCAAACCAAATCCACGCTGCGAAATGATATCCCATCGCGCTTCTTCGAAAAGCTCCAAGTATTTTGAGTTATTCACATGCCCGAACGAATCGAGATGCGATTCGCGGATCAGAACTTCCTTTTCAAAAACTTCACCCTGGCCGGCGCTATTCGAAGCTTTATGACTATCTTGACTCATGCTGCTTGACCCATTCTATCTCGTGCCACCACGTCGCTCTGAAGCAGGCCCTGTCGCCTCACTCACAGCCAGCGGCTCGACGGTTCCAAGGCGTCCAAGCACCTCATTACGCTCACGTTCCCCAACACCACGGCTCATCAAGGCCTCGGACAAAAGGGACGCGAACGCAACCGCCGTGACTTCGTCCATACCAGCTCGAGTTCGCATTTGAACCCACTCGCTGTCGTTCGTCGTGCAAGGCCCATCGGCCAATTCGCAGATTTCATCGGCCAGAAGTTTTCGAGATTTCGCGAGCTCGGCCGGTTTCTCCGCAACGCCCTTGAGCGCCAACGACACCGTCGCATCAGCTAGCGCGAGTCGAATCCAATCATCGACAGTCTTCGTGATCGCGTCGCGGCCACCCATGCGCTCGAAAAGAGTTTTCTCGTTGATGACTTTGGGTTGCTTCGCGCGCCGGCGACGCTTGCGGGCCTCCGCGCTATCTACGAAAGCCGTCGCGACAAAGCTCATGACGAGAGCAAATACAGTGAGCTGACAAAAGAGACGAGATTTTTTTGAACCCATGGTCTTCATGGGTTCCATGGTCTCGAATTCTAAGCCGACTGGCAAAGAAAACTACGCGCTAGCGATTCAGATAATAGGCAATCGCTCTCAACTCGTCGTCCGTGATGCGACCATTGTAGAGCGTCCCCATGTTTCCACGGTTACTCGTAATCGCGTTGCGAATCGCCGTAAACGACGCCCCGCGAACCGAGTTCGCGACACTGCCGTTATGACACGAGTTACAGCTCTGCCGCGTGCTTGTTTTCGTCGTATCAAGGTACAGAGCTTCGCCGTCGTATGGCCGTACGTAAAACGCGGCATTCGCTCCGACGATATTGTCGTACAAACCGTCGAAAAGTCCCGTCCCCGCATTCACGCCCGTACGATTGGCAACCACGCAGTCGTAGAACTGTCCCTTCGCCATCGGTGCCGGCTGGGTCGCGCATGGATTTCCCGATGTTCGCAACTGGTGGTTTGTCGAGTCGTCATTACACACACGCAAAGTCTGCCCTACGAAAACAACCACCGGCGAAGCCGCCGAATTCCAAGCCGACGCGCCCGTGCCGTTTGGAATACGGAAAACCGTACGATTCGTATTACTCGTACCGCAGAGATCCGCGACAACCTCACTCGTCGTGCGCTCCGAAACCAGAACACTGAGTGTTCCGTCGGCTAATACCGCGGTTACTTGAACAGAAACACGACCGGAACTACTGCACACGAGATAACGCGTCTCCGGTCCCGTTCCCGAACGCAGCAAACATGCTCCCGTATTTGCCGACAGCTGCCACATCAAAGTGGCCCCCGTAAGACTCGAACCAGATGCCACAACCCGATACTCGACGCCGCCGTCAAGCGATTGCCCTTCAGCCATTACGGAACCAGATGGACTATATGTCGTCACTCGAAACGCAGAGCCACCAAGTCCAGAACCCGGGCCATTGCCACTACCGTTGCCATTACTGGCCAATTCCAAGGTATTCGGATTGAAATAGAAACCGCCGTCGCAGTTCTGAAATGCGCCAATGAGAATTAGGGCGACAAAAGCCATCGGCAGGCCCGCACGTAGAAAACGGCGAATACGCTTTGATTCAAGCATGTCCTGCACTTTGCCCCCCAAACGAACCGTCTTTCTCATTCTCACACAGTCCAACCGTATCGAAATGACCTTTTCCACACGCGTCTCAAAATAAGACACGGCCTCTCAACGAAACTTCACGAGAGGCTTACTGCGGAGAGCCCGGCATCCCGCGAATGTAAACCGCCGAGTTTGTACCCAAGTTATGATCGTACGTGTTGTTGTAAATCCCTGTATTCGCGTTGCGCCCGTTCAGGTTCGCGATGCGACAGTCGTAAAACTCACCCTGCGCCATTGCACGCGGCTGATGGGCGCACGGAGTGCCATTTGTATGCAGCTGATGCGTGACCGTGTCGTCATTGCAGATCCGCAAAGTCTGGCCGACATAAACTTCAACCGGCGAAGTCGACGAATTCCAAGGACCATTGCCCGTGCCTCTTGGAATGCGGAAGACAACACGATCCGCCGTGCTGGTGCCACACGCATCCGCCGGAGCAACCGCTCCCGTCGTACGCTCCGAGAGCAACACACTCGTCGAACCGTTGCCGAACGTCACCGAAGCGCGAACCCCAACTCGTCCCGCCTGATCACAAAGCACGAAACGCTTTGCTTGCTCTATTGACGTCTTAAGAACACAGTTGCCGGAGTTTTCCGCCAACTGCCACATGATCGTAGCCGACTCGAGGCTTCCTGAAACTTCGACTCGATACTCGAGGCCACCTTCTAGCGACTGCCCTTCGGGAACAACCATCCCGGAAGGCGAGAAGGTCGTAAGACGAACGCTTCCGCCAAGTGACGTGTTGCCACCCATGGATTCATTCATCGTCACCGTGCCTTTTTCAGGGTCGTAATGAAAACCGCCCTGACAGTTCTGATAAAGAAGAGTTGTCGAGATCAAGGACACACCCAAAACCAAACCGTAGCGCCAAATCAGTTTACGATTTCCAAGTGATCCTCTGCTATCGCCTTCCACGCCTACCATCCCCTCAAGACGTTCACAAAACGTCTCGTATTGACTATCGGGAAACCACGAAAGCGGCTTTAGCGAACTCACCGGATTTTCAGAGAAGTTTTGAGTCAATTTGAGACGGGTCAGAAACCTCGCCTCAAACTCAATAGATTCGCCGCTATGGCAAAGTTCAGACGTACTCGCTGTCGAACACTTCGACGGCGAGTGCATCGCCAATCGAAGATCGTCAATCTATCGAACACCCTGCGCAGATAGCGGTTCGCGAGCCAAAATCGCCGGACGGCCCGATTGCGCGACGCGCTCCAACATCGCGAGGGTTCCTGAGAGGTCGTACCGACGCAACAGTCCCAACCATTTCGGATCGAAACTAAACGACGCGTCCACTCCCAACAGTGATCCAGAAAGAGCA
>JAVFAU010000143.1:0-5548 GCA_034002335.1 Bdellovibrionales bacterium
CGCGTCTCAATCTGAGACAATTTCCCTGCTTTCAAATCGCCTTAAACTCCTGGCGCGACTTCGACGATGGCCTCCATCTTGCTCTTTAAACCATCTATGAAGAACTGGATGAAGGCTTTTAAAACGAATCGTAACAAACAACTCGGCAATCTCGTGCCGCTTTGCTTGTTTGCCGGCGCGGCCATCGCCGTGACTCTTCTTCTCGACTCACCCTCTTTAGTAGATTTGAAAGACCTGTCGTTCGCGGCTTGTACGCAACCGGAACCTGCCGTCGAGCGAAATCCAGCTATGCTTCGCATCGCTCCCGCGCTGCAAGCGCAGAAAAGCTCTCTCTTGCATGAGGGGGTTTCGACGGGACTCAAGAGTCGTCAAATCCAACTCCGTTCAGCCCGTCTCATCCCAGAAAATAGATCGAAAAACTTCAGTCTGGGCCACGATGCGCGCCAGATTCAACCTCTCGAGGAGATCGGATTTGACTACCACCGCATTCTCCCGAAAAATCTTTCTCCCACAAAAGACAGCGGTCAAGTCGCCGCCCAAATCATCGATCACTCGGTTTCCAACTTTCTAAAGCATGAGAGCATCAAGAATTCGTTCATCGGTCGCACCGCGACCGTCGTCGAAGAAAAAATGAAGGCTGAGGTCGATCTCGGCGGCGATGAGCCCGACTCGATTCAGCACAATATCAAGTTTCAAGTGAAAGCGACGGAAACCAAAGCCAGCATGGAATACAAGGGCATCACGAATGCCGCCCTCTCGTATTCGGTTTCTTCACAGAAAACCTCATTCGAGGTTTTCGAAAGCATCGGAGTCGGTTCTCATCTCGTCTACAGCCACAGCGACGAACCGAGTGAGAAACGCGACATGATCAGCCTTCGGATGAAGTGGTAAGGCTTCGTCCGATATCTTTGCGCAATTGCATTCCCGGCCACGAAATTTTCGCAGTCCCCGCGTAAGCGCGACGAATCGCCTCGCTCATGACCGTCGACGAATTTGAAGCGTCGTCCGCGTACGCAATCACATTTAAAACACGACCGCCGTTCGTTGCGAAACGACCATCGTCACGGCGATTCGTTCCCGCGTGCAAAGCATACGCGTGCGCGTCTTCAAGTCGCCCCTTCTCGTCGAGACCAGAAATCGCGACACCCTTGACCGGCTTGTCGGGATACTTTTCTGCCGCCAACACGATGCACGCAATCGCGCGATGCTCAAGCCATCTCACATTCGATGCGATACTCTGCAATTCGCCATCGGCTGTTTTCGTTAGGACCTCGTTCCATCCTGGTCCCGATTCGGAATCAAGAAGAGGCATCAAGACCTGTGCTTCGGGATCACCGAAACGCGTATTGAACTCAAGCACGCTCGGGCCGTCTTTTGTTAACATCAATCCGACATAAAGCACGCCACGAAAAACGAGGCCTCGTTTTTTGATTTCACGAATCACGGGCGCAACGACATCGCGTTCGATTTTCTCAAGCAGGCCTTCTTCAAGCGGAACCGGCGCGACGACACCCATACCGCCGGTGTTAGGCCCTTCGTCTCCGTCACAAAGCCGTTTGTGATCTCGCGCTGCAGGCATCGAAACAAACGAGTCTCCATCTGTCAGAACCAGATGCGAAAGTTCAACCCCAGGAGAAAACTCCTCAAGCAAAGCGCGATGACCGGCTTCGCCAAGCCCCTTTTCTTCAAACAAAAAATGAGCGGCGCGCTTTAAACCTTCAAGCGTTTTTTCAATGAACACGCCTTTGCCCGCGGCAAGCCCGTCGGCCTTTAAGACATAAGGTGGCGCGAAAGATTTTGCCGCTTCCATGCACTCGTCAACCGTACTCACTGTAAATGAACGGGCCGTCAACACCCCAGCTGCGCGCATGAGTTCTTTTGCGTGAACTTTGCTCGCCTCAAGAAGAGCACCTGCTCCAGAAGGACCGAACACGCGCAATCCCTGCGCTCGCGCCAAGTCGGTAAATCCGTCCGCTAGCGGTTGTTCAGGGCCGACCACGATCAATTCGACGGCGTGCTCTTTCGCGAAGCGGAGGATCTGTTCAAAGTTTTCAGGAACGACGTTCATCGCGATCGTTTGAATACGATCTGATGTTTTCATTCCGTCGCTACCAGGTAGCGCATAGACAGTTTCGACCGAAGTTTCGAGTGCCAGTTGCCGCACGATGGCGTGCTCCCGACCTCCTTGACCAATGACGAGGATACGCTTGGGAAGTATTGTCATGGACCGACTATTGTTCGAGCAACTGTCACCTGTCAAAGTGCATAATCGTAGACGGCCACATCGATTTGCCCTAACCTCATCCATTATGTCGAAGCTTCAATCTCCCGCTCAATCCATTGTCGTTGTTTCAGGTAAGCGTACCCCATTCGGCTCCTTCGGCGGCGGCTTGAAAGATGTCGGCGCAACTCAGCTTGCCGTCGCAGCGGGCAAAGCCGTGCTCGAGCACAGTGGCGTTTCTGCAAAAGATGTCGATCACGTCGTACTCGGCAATGTCGTACAAAGCGGTTCTGACGCGGCCTATGTTCCACGTCACGTCGGCCTTCACCTCGGCGTTCCTGTCGAAAACGGAGCGCTCGGACTGAACCGCCTTTGCGGCTCCGGATTTCAAGCATGGATCACCGCTGCTGAAATGATTCTCACAGGTGAAGCAAACGTCGTTCTCGCAGGCGGCGTCGAGCAAATGTCACAAATTCCCTACGTTCTTCGCGGCGCCCGTTTTGAAGGTTTCCGCATGGGACAAGCTCCGCTTGAAGACGCGATGACGGGCGCTTTGACAGATGCGTATGCCGGAATTCCGATGGCAATCACGGCGGAAAACCTTGCGGAAAAATACTCGATCTCGCGCGACGCTTGCGAAGACTACTCGTTGCTCACGCAAAAGCGCTGCGCAGATGCGACGGCTCAAGGAGCTTTTGCGACTGAGATCGCACCCGTCACGGTAACGACGCGAAAGGGTTCGATCACGATCGACAAAGATGAACACCCGAAGCCGGGTATTCCTCTTGAGAAACTCAAAGCCATGAAACCAATGTTCAAAGAAGGCGGCACGGTAACGGCCGCGACGGCGAGCGGTATCGTGGATGGCGCGGCGATGTCGCTCCTTATGACCGAAGAAGAAGCGGCGAAACGCGGTCTTAAGCCGATGGCCCGTATGATCTCTTGGGCATCCGTCGGATGCGATCCGAAGATCATGGGAATCGGCCCAGCAGGCGCCATTCGCAAAGCTCTCGCCAAAGCCGGCCTTGAGCTTAAAGACATGGACCTTGTCGAAGTAAACGAAGCTTTCGCAGCTCAATATCTCGCGGTCGAAAAAGAACTCGGTCTTGATCGCGAAAAAACAAACGTCAACGGCGGTGCGATTGCCATCGGCCACCCGCTGGCGGCAAGCGGAACACGTATTATGAACCATCTCGCGTACGAGCTTCAAAGACGAGCGGCCGCAGGCAAGCCCGCGCGTTACGCTGTCGGTTCAGCCTGCATCGGCGGAGGCCAAGGCATCGCAATCGTCATTGAAAACTGTGCTGTCGAACGTTTCGCCGCACTCAAGAAGTAACCACATAAGTCCCTTACCCCGGCCTCTCGCACGGGGCCGGTCCTCAGGAGGTCAGGCCCCATATGTCTTCACTCGACGCTAGTTTCAAACTCTCCGAGCGCACAGCTCTTCTCACCGGCCCCTGCTCGACCATCAATCAAGCGATCGCAACCAAACTGACATCGCTTGGCTGCAATGTCGCCTTGGTCGATCGCAATATCGAAAAGTCCTCGCGCTTTGCGGAACAGCTTATGAACACACGCGAGATCAACGAGCGGTTCGGGCGCGCTGTCGCGATTCAAGCTGACCTTTCGAAACCTCATCACGTGCAAGATGCGGCGTCTCGCGCAGCAGAAGCGTTCGGCGGCCTCGATATCTACATCGACGGCCTTCTGACCACGGAAGTTCGGGAGTTCCGCGATCCAACAGCACTTGACGAATTCGATCGCCTCATCGACGTCAACCTGCGCTCGCCTCTTTACACCACTCATGCCGTCTTGAAGTTTTTAGAAGGCCGCAAGCGCGGGCGCATCATTTATCTTCAACACGACATCGCGAGACTCGGCATCGAAAAGAACGGGCTCTTAGCCGCGACACGAGGTGGACTGAGCGACTTTACGCGAATCATCGCGCGCGAAGTCGCCCCTAACAACGTCACAGCCAACGTCGTTAGCATCGGCATCAGCGAAGAATTTTTGATTCAGCAGTTAACAGCTCAATCCGACGAAAAAGGAGCGCGCGGAGACGGCGCGGCTCTTCAACCGGCCGCGGCCAATAAGGGCTCCATCAACGACGCCCTCGCCGCCCTTAAACAGAGCTTTCCGCGCGCGGCCATCGCCGATCCCGACAAAATTTCAAATTTGATCGCGTTTCTCGCGAGCCCTCTTGGGGCTGGCATCACCGGTCAGACGATTTCAGCCAATCAGGGTTTGGCGTAAGTAGAACCTTACCCAAAGACGATCGCGGAATCTTATCGACCCACACGATTCGTGTGGGTTTTTCGTAAGGTGCCATTCGTTCTTTCAAATCAATACTCAATCGCGCCAAAATCTCGCTCGATCGCATCGCTTCGTCCATCGACCCCGTCTCACTCGGTCGTTCGACAATCAGCGCAAGTTCGTGACCACGACGCCCATCTTCAATCGCGGTCAACCAGCTGCGACCACGAAGAACATCGTACTCCGACTCGCCCTTTGCCCGTGAGTCCTCGCAAATGGCATCAAGCTGTGATCTGACCTTCGCAAGATCCACGAGTTCGCCGAGAACTTTTACGACCTCACCTATTCGGCCTTTCGGTATCAACACCGTTTCGAGCGCGCCATTCTGCGTTTTTTTCTCTATGATCTCAACCCGGTCCGCTGTTTCAAACCATCCGTCGGAATCAACCGGCTGTTCAAACTCGGCGCGCGCACCCGCGGTAATGTGATTATCGAACACAATTCGTCCCGACAAAAGCGCACGTGATCGAATCGAGAGTCGCCCAGTCGCCGCATCTTCACGCGCTTCAACATGATCAAGAAGACGCATCACACGCCCTTCCTCAAAAGTCGCCGTCGCGATTTGCGAACAACACTCCGTCATGCCGTAACTCTGAAGAAGCGGCCAACCTAAGCTCGTAGCACGGTCATGAAGGCTCTCTTCTAAACGCCCCCCACCGATGATCACGGCACGAAGACTTTCTGGAGCGCGCACTCCTTGTTCGACCAAATCAAAAACCTGAGTCGGAACAAGCGAAAGCAATGAAACACGATTTGCCTCAAGCTGACTTCGAAACGTCGAAAGGTCCCAATTTACGGGAACGACCGAAGCTCCGCATAGGCGTGCGCGAACAAGTATCGAGTATCCGCCAACATGAAAGAGCGGAAGCGTTATCCGCCACACATCGCTTGTTGTCGCAGAGAGATGGCGAGTCACGGCCTGCGCCGAACACTCCATAGCATCCTGCGACAAAGTCACAATCGAACCAAGCCCCCCCGTGGTCGATCCACGCGTGACTCTACCGATCGCCCGCG
>JAVFAU010000144.1:0-5547 GCA_034002335.1 Bdellovibrionales bacterium
CCTCACCGACTCCGGAGGCATTCAAGAAGAAGCGCCCTCTCTTGGCAAACCCGTGCTCGTCATGCGCGATACGACCGAACGAGCCGAAGCGATTTTAGCCGGAACCGCTCGACTCGTCGGAACGAATAGAGAGCGCATCCTGAGCGAAGTCGAAAGCCTTCTTGAAAAACTGCGTCTTGCGACCGAACACACGCTCGGCGCCAATCCGTTCGGCGACGGCCGAGCGACAACGCGTATCCTCGATATCATTTATAAAGACATGCAAATGAAAGAGAACCGCGGTCGCCCCGATCAGGTTCCTATTGAAATCAAAGAAAGTATCGAGCGAAGACTTCTTCGGAGGCCGGTTTCCCCAGAGGCGTAAACCCGGTGTCTCGCGCGTTCATGTGGTCGCGGTCGACGTTGACCTCCCAAACATGCACGCCCTTCATCCAAGGCCAGGAGGCCGAAACGAAGCCTCCGAGTAAAGCGTCCCAGGCCAAAGCTTGATGGAGAGCAGAGAATCTTCCACCCGCCGTCTCGTAGGCGGCGGGGTTCAAGAACCCCCACTCGACGGAACGATACCCGACCTCTTTAAGCTCCAACTCTTTACTCACGCCTGTCGCCATCTCGATTTCAAACAACGCCGTATCGAGCTGAGTCGCGTAAGAGTCGACGCGAGCCCTAAGATCACGGAGCAAAGTCGGCGCATTCACGCTTGTGCGTCGACTCGCAAGAGGCCGATACAAATCGATACCGATACGATCAAGCGAGCGCCAAAACTCGACGAGGCTTGCCTGATACTCACGTTCTCGCGCCGTCTTAGGCGTTCTCGTCATATCCCAACGGAACTGTTCGAACTCGCCACCTAGTTTTTTGACCCCGTCCGCGAGAATATACTGATCGGTATAATTGATGTCATAGATCAGCTGAACCGACGAACCCATTGTCCGTCTTGCCTCGCGAACCATTTCAACCCAACGTTCCGGGTATCCGTGAGGACGCCTGCGATCACGCTCGCCTTTACCCGTCGTCAGCGAGTGCAGTTCCGCGCCAATCGTATACGCGGCGACGCCACCGCGACGAGCGATCTCCCAATAGCGAGAGTGGAATAAAGCAAAACTTTGAAACCAACGCGCCGGATTCGACGGATTGATATTTCCGTGCCACCAGGTCACGCCGTTTTTAACATAGGGAAACTCTCCGCGGGGTCCTACGACGAGAACAATCGGCCGTAGACCCGTTGTAAACCCAAGTCGATGCGCGTACGCAATCGTCTCAAGAAGAAGCGCTTCCTCTTGCATCTGCTCGGCGGGCGGTACGGACGAAACAATCTCGTTCGCGGCCCCACCGACCATGCGCCCACGCACGTTAAACGTAAGATGATTAAACCCAAGGTCTCGCAAACGATGCATGAGGTTTCGCACGCGCGCGCCTTGCGGGCTTGAGTCGACGGTGAACCCCCACGATTGGTACGTCGTAAGATTCATCGCCTTCCGCACATCGGGTACGCGATTCTGCGCTTGTGCTTTCGCCTCGGAAGAATAGCCCGAAAAGCCACCCCAAAAACCAAGCGCACAAAAAGCCAGCAGCCACATTCCTCGTTTTAGACTGTTTTTCATGCAGTCGCCCCTCGTGTCCCCTCAAACACACTTTTTTTGGCCCGAAGAACACCTGCTGTCACGAAAACTCACTGCACTTTTAATAATCTATGCACCGCATAGCCTTGACATGGGTTCCGCAGCCGCATTAGAGTCGGTCTCTCTTATGGATGCGGGTGTAGCTCAGTTGGCTAGAGCGATACCTTGCCAAGGTATAGGTCGACGGTTCGAGCCCGTTCACCCGCTCCAATTTCGGTTCTTCACATCAGTCTCTGGCAACTGAGCTCCACATCTCCTTCGGAGGGTCCGTGGCGACACTGTTCAATGAGTACGAAAAAGCCGTTTCACGCCTAGAGGATGCACTCAATCAGAATAAAAACGAATTTATTCGCGACTCCGTGATTCAGCGTTTTGAATTCTGCGTCGAACTCGCATGGAAAACATCAAAAAAAATCATGGGTGCCTCCACAACCGCACCCAAAGACGTCATTCGTGAAATGGCCCAAAGCGGTTACATCGAAGACGCTCAAAGCTGGCTCTTTGCAATCGATATGAGAAATCTATCTTCGCACACATACAAAGAAGACATGGCAGAAAAAGTCTACGGTTTTGCCGCCGGATTTCTTCCTCAGCTAAAGCAACTTCTTAGCCACCTGCAAGCGACGCAAAACAAATGAAATTCGGCCTATCAGAGGAAGAATACCATTGGATTGAAAAAGAAGTCTTCGCTCCGTTAAAGCGAGCGGGAGCCACGCTCTGGTGTTATGGCTCAAGAGCTCGTGGAGACCACAAGAAATTCTCTGACCTAGATATCATGCTCGAATCAAACGAAGATCTCGCTAGCTTAATCGGCACTCTTGAGGAAACTCTAAGCCAAAGTAATTTTCCGTACAAAGTAGATATCGTTCAAGAGCGCGACTTCGCCGAATCCTACAAATCCGGTTACCTTAAAGATCGTGTTTTAATCTAACCCTTGCGATTGCCGATACCCTCTTCACCGGAGGCTTTTCTGAAGGGTGACCTTTCTTTCGAAGACTTAAAAGCCGTTCATATTTTGGAACACTATGTTCCAATTCCGGGAATCACTTCTAGGCTTCATCTGCGACACACTTTACTCTTTTAGATATGAAACCAACCGAAATACGCATGGCTCGCTTCTTGTCGCTTCAACGATTCACGTCTCGTCACACGTTTATCCCGGCGCTTATCCTGGTGCCCTTCTTTCTGATCGGCTGCCATAGCTTAATGGAGTCGGCTTCGCCGTACGACCGAGGATCTGGCTATAAAAAAACGACGAATGAACATGGGGAAACCGTCTATCGCCGCACGCAACCTGTTGCTCCTGCGCCGATCCCCATAGTTTCCCCAACACCTTATCCAACCTACATCCAACCCGAACCAGTCAAGCCGGTCGCATCTTCAAACACGAGCTCCGATAACGGTCTCAACCTTCATCTCGAACTTGCAACGACCAAAGGTCATCTACATATCGGGGCACACATCGGCTTTCAAGTGACGTCCGTTTTTGAACCACGCCTTGGTCTTTCATTTTTCTCATCGGACACCTTCCGTTCCGGAGAGTCCTCGGAGCTATACGCAGGTGTCGATTTATCGAGTCGCTTTTACTGGCCAGGGCTTTCGACCTTCCGCCCCTTTGTCGGGATCGGCGCTTACTTTGGCGATACGAAACAGTGCGTGGAGGAGCGCAACCCACACACCTGGATCAGGGAAGAAACCTGTGAAAAGAAATTCCTCTCGGCCGGCTACGCTGAACTCGGTTTCGAATTAGCTCAATGGACTGTCTTCATGCGCAACTACTCGATCATCCGCGCCGGAATCAATATTCCGTCGGATTTCTTTTTGGGGGTCGGTTATCGTTTCTAATGGCGCTTTCGTATCTATTCTCTGTCTCGATTCGAGAATTGAATGAACTCCATCAGCGACACCGACTGACATTGACCGGTCGTTTTATCGAAGATCATACGCCCCCCGCTCAGCTCTGCCACCTCGCGTGAATTCTCCGGCCACTTCACATAGAAGTTAACCGAAATCGTGTACAGCTCGAGGTCTTCGTTCTTTGAAGCCACAGGCGTCATGTTGAAGCGAGAGCTCATTCTCACGCTTTCAGCATTCGTACCTTCGTAGATACTCTGAATATCCTTGTTGTAAGCGGTCTTGCACGCCTCACGCACCGTTTTCGCCGGAGTCGCGGGTGCCGCCAAGGCCGTCGTAACGGCGCACAGAGTGCCGATAAAACCAAAGCCAAGACTTGCGATCGAAAAGAACTTAAGAATCATATCCACCTCTAAAAAAGCCGTGTGCTCGACCAAGCACGTAACACAGAAAATCAGACGCCCTCTTAGGGATTACCAAGCTCTGAAGAGTTTTTGTTCACAAGCGGAGTGAACGCGGAGCTTACGCCTAGAAACAGTGTAAAAATGGCGATCAGACGAATCATATGGCTCTTGCCGCGTTCCAACTCCTAAAATTCGGCGAGTTCTTAAAAAACAACCATTCGGAATTAGGAGTTCGACACATGGCTCGACTTAAAGACACCATCGCAACGGCACTGCTCGTTACAGCTTCTCTCACAAGCACGGTTTTTAGCTCACACGCAAATGCCGCCGATCTTGAAGGAGGAGCTCGCGCCGAAAAGCTCTTCAGTTTTGTAAAAATATATAATTTCTTAGGGGCGACTTCCGAAGCTCAATACACCCCAGCAAATCCACGATCCGTTGCGCTCTACCAGGGAACTGTAGAAATCGAACTGCTCGTCGAAGGAAACATTTGCTCCGGCGATCCAGCGTCTTTTGGTTTGATTCACAATCACGATGGTAAACACGATCTCCTGAGTCTCGTGACCACGGCGACCAAAGGCAGCATGTGTCTACACTATTCAAAACCGACAAAAATCTTTTTACCGCTCGACATCTACATTCCCGAGTTCTCGGGCCAGCCCGTCGATCGAAGTCTTGGAGTGATCAAGTACTTCGATCAAAGTATCGGCCAAAGCGTCTATATCGACATTCGCTTTCAAGCTTCCAACGGCGTGAGCAAAATCGTACCCGTCGAACTCTAACTCACACATGAGCTCATACTTATGGCCGTTCTCACTTCAATCACCTTATTCATCATAGCCGGCCTCTGCGAGATCGCAGGAGGCTGATGGGGGCTCATCGGCGTCGGCATTATGATGTATTGGCCTCGTTAATTGACGAGCCTTACGCGCTTTGGGACAAGACGTCCCGGGAGTTCATCCATACCCCGCGAGTTCCACTTGTCCCGGAAAACACTCCCTATTTATAACGGAGCTTTCCAAATAAACTGGCCAACCCGAAGGACAAGTACCATGGCTAAGAACTCACTTGAGCTCCTCATGCCCGCCGGCTCCAGCCGCAAAATGCGCCTCGCTCTCGATTACGGAGCCGACGCCGTTTACCTTGGCCCTCCCCTCTACAGTCTGCGCGCACGCACCAATGACTTCAACGAAGAGACTCTTCGAGACGCTATCACCTACGCTCACGACAGACAGAAAAAGGTCTACATGACCTTGAACATCTTCTCTCGCAACCGAAAGATCCAACCGTTCACACGCGACATCACCACTTATGCATCTATGAAACCCGATGCGTTCATCATCAGCGATCCAGGTCTTGCCGCGATCGCCAAAGAACTCGCGCCGGAAATTCCGATTCATTTGTCGGTTCAAGCGAACTGTATGAACTGGCGAGCTGTTAAGTTCTGGCAACAAAGCCTTGGTGTTGAGCGGGTTATTTTGAGCCGCGAACTTTCGATCACCGAAATCGCAACGATCAAAGACCGCGTTCCCGATATGGAGCTCGAGGCGTTCGTTCACGGTTCGATCTGCATCGCGTACTCGGGCCGCTGCTTGCTCTCGAGCTACATGAATCGTCGAGATGCCAACCAAGGTGTCTGCGACAACTCTTGCCGAGAAAAGTATCGCGTT
>JAVFAU010000145.1:0-5482 GCA_034002335.1 Bdellovibrionales bacterium
AAGCGGCACCCGAAAGAACGGCAAAATCTTGAAGACCTGATCGCTCACCAACCCAGAGCGACCCCTTCGTAAGAGAAGAAAGAACACCTAGATCCACACCTTTTAATATGGCATCGCGCTCTCGGAAGCTTCCGCCTAGAGTATCATGCGGCGTTCCGGTCTGCACATTGCCACCAATAACTTCGACAGCTTGGCACGACTTAATTGGCGATTGAATCCACTTCTCCAGAGCCTTTTCTTGATCTTGGTTCATCTTTCCCGCAACCAACCCGTCGTCTGCACTATTGCTACAGCCGCTCAAGAAAACAAGACCGAGAAAAATGAGTGCACACACCACCCACAAAGCTTCGTTTCATGCCCGTTTCCAATCGTAATTAATCATCGTTAATTTTGAACACTAATGGTTCAACAAAATCGAAATTGTGCGCAAAGTAAAGCATTCAGCCGCCAACAATAAGCTTTCGATTCTTTTTTGGAACAGAGCTTTTTACTTCGATATGATGTGCAACCCGACACGCTCAACTAGGCGTGTCGTCGGAACCATCCAAGACGGCGTTCATCGCGCGATCGGTATCTCCCTCGAAAAGCGAGAGCTGAACCATTTCAAGCCTTTTTACTTCATCGCGCATCTTGGCGGCCTCTTCGAACTCAAGCTTCTCCGCGTGCTTGCGCATCGACTTGCGAAGACGATCGATTTCTTTTCCGACTTTTTTAGGGTCCATTCCCTCGGTGACAACCCGGTAGACATTCTCGGGCGAAGCAAGTTTCGCTTTGCCACCGACGTTGTTTCCGCGGCCACGACCGGCTGGTTGCGGCACCGGCGTTGCGCTTTCGCCGTAAATATCCATCAGCGATTCACGGACGCGTTTTTTAATCGTTTGCGGCGTGATTCCGTGTTCCGCGTTATGGCTCTCCTGGATTCCACGTCTCCGAGCCGTCTCGCGAATCGCCTTCTCCATGGATTCCGTCATCGAATCCGCGTACAAAATCACAAGCCCTTCGGCGTTTCGAGCCGCGCGCCCGATCGTCTGAACAAGCGACCGCTCACTTCGCAAGAAACCTTCTTTATCGGCATCCGTGATCGCGACAAGCGAGACTTCAGGAATATCAAGCCCCTCACGCAATAGGTTGATCCCGATAAGAATATCGAAAACACCAAGCCTGAGATCGCGAATGATCTCGGTTCGCTCGACCGTTTTTACGTCGCTATGAAGGTATTTAACCTTAAGGCCGAGTCCTTCATAATATTCCGTCAAATCCTCGGCCGATCGCTTGGTGAGCGTCGTAATGAGAACTCGTTCATTTCGTGAAACACGAAGCCTGATCTCTTTTAACAGATCGTCGACTTGGTGCTTGGCCGGACGAACTTCGACCTTCGGGTCCAATAGACCTGTCGGACGAATGATTTGTTCGATAATCAGCCCTTCTGATTTTTTAAGTTCATAGGCACCTGGCGTCGCAGACACGTAAACGACGCTATCCATGAGTTTTTCGAACTCTTGAAAATTAAGCGGTCTGTTATCGAGCGCACTCGGAAGCCGAAACCCATGTTCGACCAAATTCAATTTACGCGCACGATCGCCGCGGTACATTCCCCCGATTTGAGGAACCGTCACATGGCTCTCGTCGATGAAACAAAGAAATTGAGGAGGAAAGTACTCAATGAGCGTCGGCGGCGGCTCGCCGGGCTGCCGTCCCGTAAGATGTCTTGAGTAGTTCTCGATACCGGAGCAAAACCCCAGCTCTTCCATCATCTCGATGTCGTAATACGTTCTCTGCTCGAGTCTTTGCGCCTCGAGGAGCTTCATTTGCCCCTTTAGCTCCTGCAAGCGCTCAAGAAGCTCGACTTGAATGGTTTTGATCGCGGCTTTCGAACGATCCTCGCTCGTCACATAGTGACTGCCCGGATAAATCGCGACTTGATCAAGCTCTTCAAGGGTTTCGCCTCGCAGCGGATCGATCCAAGAGAGCCTTTCGATATAATCACCGAACATCTCGACGCGAATAACGCGATCATCCTCGTACGGCGGATGAATATCGACGACATCTCCGCGCACGCGAAACTTACCGCGATGAAAATCAACGTCGTTGCGCGCGTACTGAATGCGAACAAGCTCACGCAAAAGATGATCGCGACGAATCTCTGTTCCCGTCACGAGATGAATCATCATGCCCTCGTACGCCTCGGGCGAACCAAGACCGTAGATGCAAGAAACCGAACTCACGATGATGACATCGCGGCGATCAAATAACGAGCGCGTGGCGGAGTGGCGCATGCGATCGATCTGTTCGTTGATCGCCGAGTCTTTTTCTATGAACGTGTCGGTCGAAGGAATATACGCTTCAGGCTGATAATAGTCGTAATACGAAACAAAATACTCGACCGCGTTTTCAGGAAAAAGCTCTTTGAACTCGGCGTAAAGCTGCGCCGCGAGCGTTTTATTGGGCGCAAGTATCAGCGTCGGAAGATTCACCTGATTGATGACGTTTGCCATCGAAAACGTTTTTCCGGTGCCGGTGGCCCCCAAGAGCACCTGATGCTTTGTGCTGTCTTGAATATGCCCGACCATTTGCCGGATCGCTTCTGGCTGATCGCCCGCCGGCTTCATCTCGGTTCTTAGTTTGAACTGCCCGACTGGAATCCTGGCTCGACGCCCACCCGGTAAAGTCGTTCCCAAACCACTCGGAGCCGCCGCACCTTCGCCGTGCACCTTATCGCCCACGTCATCCTGCTTGCGGCTGTCCTCATTCACTTCGTCACTTCCCAACGCGTGCCTTCGGCTGTGTCGGAGATTGAAACGCCCAAGGCCGCAAGCTCATCGCGCAAACGGTCGCTTGTCGCGAAATCTTTCGCAAGTCTCGCCGACCAACGTTCAGAAACCTTCGTGTCAATCGCCGATCGCTCAAGGCCTTTTTGGCGTAAAAGCATATCGTCGAGAATCGTCAAAAAGCTGTTCGCAGGCTGCTGGTAAAGAGAAAACACCTTTCCCTGTTCCCGTATCCATTCACTCAAGGCTTTCGCACTCGCCACAGCATCCGCCGATGGCTTACCGGGTTTCACGGTCGCGTTGTAGGCACGCACGACATTGAAGATTTCCGCAAAGGCCTCTGGCGTATTGAAATCGTCGTCAAGCGCTTCAGAAAGCTTCGCACTCGCCTTGACCATCATATCACTCAAAGACGGAACGACTTTACCCGAAACGCCAGTTGCCGCGCTAAGCAGAACTCGTTCAGCCTGAGCCATCGCCGAGTAGATGCGCGCAAGGCCCGCGATCGCGCGCTCGATGCCTTGTTCAGAGAAATCGCTGATGCTTCGGTAATGAACCGAGAGAATCATGAATTTGTAAATCTCTGGATGATACTCCTTTAAGAACTCGCGCGCCGTCTTCACGTTGCCAATCGACTTCGACATCTTGCGATCGCCAAAGTTGATCATGTTCCAGTGCATCCAGTACTTCACAAACGGGCTACCGGAGGCACCCTCGCTTTGTGCCATTTCATTTTCATGGTGAGGGAAGATCAAATCCATCCCGCCGCCGTGAATATCAATCGTGTCGCCCAAAAGAGCCGCGATCATAGCCGAGCACTCGATATGCCAACCAGGTCGTCCCGCTCCCCAGCGAGACGGCCACGAAGGCTCACCTGGCTTTGCCGGCTTCCAAAGCGCGAAATCAAGAACATCCCGCTTCTTTTCGCCCGGCTCGACCCGAGTCCCCGTGCGCATATCATCGATGTCACGCTTTGAGAGTTTTCCGTACTCGCTGAAACTACGAACCGAGTACAAAACTTCGCCGTCAACCTCGTACGCCTTACCGTTTTCAATGAGCTTTGCGATCATCGACTCGATATCGGCAAGATGCTCCGTTACCTTCGGGTTCATGTCGTGCGGCCGCAAAGAAAGAGCCTGATAGTCCGTCTTGTATTCGGCGATGTAACGCTCGCTGATTACAAGTGAATCGACATTTTCTTTTAGGCTGCGCGCGAGAATCTTGTCGTCGATATCGGTAAAATTCGAAACGTAACGAACCTTATAACCGCTTTTCTCAAGCCAGTTTCTCACCAAATTAAAGAACACCGGCCCACGAAAGTTTCCCACATGAAGAAAGTCGTAAACAGTCGGCCCACAAACGTAAATCGAGACCTCGCCCTCTTTTAAAGGCTTGAAATCCTCTTTGTTCTTCGTGAGCGTGTTGTAGATCTTAAGTGTCGTCACGTTTTTCACCATCGTAAATTCTGTTTAAGCCAAGCACTTATCAACGCGACGAAGAAGCGACTCTTTCGTCAAAAGTGGAACGAGAATTTTAAGCTCCGCCCCGTGCGGTTGACCGATGACGGCCACACGAATCGGCATAAAGAGATGCTTGCCCTTCACACCCGCGACGTTCTTCACGCGATCCTGCATCGCCGTGAATTCCGCCTCAGAGACATGATTGCCGGAGAAGGCCTGAAGCTCCGCCTTCCAAGCCTCCCAAACTTTAACTGACTCCGGCCACCCCTTCACTTCAGCTGCGTCTGGTTTAAGCTCGAACTTCGACTCATCAATCGGCTCGAAAAGACGAGGCGCATCGGCCAAGGTCTGCATGGAGGTTTTAAAAACAGAAAGCGCGCGATCGCGCCACGCAGGGTCGCCCCCTTCTGGGAGGTCGATTGCGGCACCTTTTAAGAACGGTTGAATGCGTTCCCACAGCTCTTCGTGCGGAAGCGCTCGAAGGTATTCGGAGTTCATCCAAAGAAGCTTGGTTTCATCGAACACGGCTGGCGCCGAATTAAAACGCTCGTGCGTAAAAAGTTTGATCTGTTCTTCACGCGAAAGAATTTCGCGACCATCCGGCGACGACCATCCCGACAAGAGAATGAAGTTATTGAGCGCTTCCGGCAAATACCCCTTCTCCTTGAAGTCATGACACGAAGTCGCGCCATGACGCTTCGATAGCTTCTGTTTGTCCGCACCGAGAATGAACGAGAGGTGACCAAACTTCGGAGCCTCGTAACCAAGCGCCTCGAGAAGCATCAACTGTCGAAGCGTGTTCGAAAGATGTTCCTCGGCTCGAAACACGTGCGTGATCTTCATCAGCGCATCGTCGATAGCACAACAGAAGTTATAAACCGGCATTCCATTTGACCGAATGCACACGAAATCTCCGACCATATCCGATGGAAAGCGCACGTCGCCACGAACAAGATCGTTTACGACATAATCGCGCTTTTCTTTAACTTGAAAACGAATCGCGGCCGTCTCGCCTTTCGCGATACGAGCGCGCGCCTCGTCCGGTGAAACGATCTTCTCAGGCGCTTCGATTTGCGGCGGTTTACCGGCTTTGATCAATGCCTCTTTGATCGCATCGAGTTCGGCATCCGTTCGGAAGTCATAATAGGCACGTCCGGAGTTCACGAGCCGCTCCGCGTGCTCCATATAGATTTCTTTGCGACGGCTTTGTCGATACGGCCCATACGGTCCGACGTCTTCAAACGTTTCAGGATG
>JAVFAU010000146.1:0-5456 GCA_034002335.1 Bdellovibrionales bacterium
AACCAACGTGGCGTCCTCCATTGAGACGTGGCAAACTGAAGCGGTGGGGTTTCAAGAAATGACGTGGGGGCAGGCTGAATGAAGCAGCGGTTTGATCGTGTACGCGATCTTCTAAATAGCCTTTCAAAAGGTGAACGCTTCGGCTCATTCGGACGACGACTTGGCAACGCCCCGCTTATGACAATCTTGTTTGCGACTTCAACGAGCCTCTTGATGTACCAGAACTGCTCCCCCGCGATGCCGACATCGTCTTCGACCGGCACAAAGCAGGCTACCTACTCTTCGACAATCGGTGGCTACACGGGCGGTACCGGCGGCGGTGGGACAACAACTCCGGGCGGCGCGATTCCGGTACCAGGCGGCGGCGGTGGCTCCGAGGGCGGCACGACTCCGGGCGGAGGCGGCGCGATTCCAGTTTCTCCGGGCGGCGGTACGGGCGGAGGCTCCAATCCGGGCGGAGGCGGTTCCGGCACGAACCCCGACGGCTCCACGGGTGGTTCGACGAATTCGTTCATCTGGCACTATCAGCCCGAAGATCGCACCGTTGAAGAAGGCGATGTCCTCACCCTTGCGACCTACGCCACAAAGGGACTCGATGTCGTAACCTACCAGTGGTACAAAGACGGCCAAGCGATCTCGGGCCAAACTGGTTACATGCTTCGCCACTTTCTTGTTCCCATGTCCGCGGCAGGCCGCTACCACGTTGTCGCCCGCTCAGGGTCTGACTCCATTCAAAGCGTAACCGTCACGGTGAAAGTCAAAGCCGCACGCAATCCGTGCCCAGCCGGAGCCTACGGAATTTACCCAGCATCGCGAAACTTCAACGAGCTTTTTCATGAATCGTTTATTGGCGCGAGAAACGCGCCTTACCGCATTCAAGCAGAGCTTCCGGATGCCTACACAGTACGTCTTCCCTATACGGGACAGTTTACGGGAGATGCCGGACTAAGAAACGACTGCGTGCAAGCGACGGGTATCTATCAGTGTCGAAACGGCAAGCTCGTTTCGATGGATGTCCTCCGCTGCGAACGCTACTTCGATTCACCTTAAACAATCGTCCTAAAACGATCGTCTTAAGTCAGACAGAGAAAACGCTAGAGACGTTTGAGACGCGCGAGATCCGCGCGCGCGTCTTCAAGCGCGGCGAACGCGCTCAAGAGCGCCTGCTCCTGGTCACCCGCTAGCTTCTGCAAAGACGACAAACGGTTCTCGAAGTTGCGTACGAGAAGGTTGTGACGATCGATCAAGTCTTGAAGCTTGCTATCACTTACTTTGCGTTCATTCACACGTCCCGCCAAAGCCGCCAAGCGATTGCTCGTATCAGCCGTGAGGCGCTGAATGCCGTCTTCAAGACGGATCAGTTGCTGTCCATACCGATCAAGACGTCCCTGGTTGTCGCGCGCCATCTCATTCATACGAGCGGCCATTTCTTCGAAACGACGTTCGAACTGCTGCATGACCGCTTTCATCTGCAGAACCTGCGCTTCAAGCACTCGCATATCAATGGGAGGGTATGGAATCGGCTTTCCTGGCTGAGTCAACGGACTCGGTGTCGGTGCGATTGGCTGTTGAATGCCGTGAGACGCGATTGAAGAGCCCGAAGCCGCCCCTGCGCTCTGCGAACCAAAAACGTTCGGGTCCAACTGGCGATCCATCTGACGTTCCATAACAAAGCCCCCCTTACAGGAGATTCCAGCAGGAATCTCCGATATAGACCACTGTAAATTCGCTGGACTGAAAATTCAAACCTTCCTAATGTTTAGACATGGCGACTGTAACGGGCCTCGCAAGTCATCTTTTAAGTCTGCTGCAGCCGAACGCGAGCTCGCAGCCCGATGTACCTTCTGCGGGAATCGCCGCGGGAGGTTCGACCGTCCCTAAAGTCGACGCCGCTCGCCTTGCGTTTTATCACTTTCTCAAAAACCTATGCGAACCCGGCGAGCCTCTTTCGACCTCGGTGCTGGATCGGTTCTTTCGCCGAGCGCTTTCGCACGCCCATTGGGCCGAAAACAAGACGGCTCTCTTCGATGAAGTGACGTCTTGTCTTCAGCACTTCTCCAATCAGCACGGGGAGCCGCTTCCCTTGCCGCCGTTTTCATCACCCTCGGAGCTTCAAGTTCTCAAGGCCGAGGACTTTAAAACCGTCGAACGTATCGTCGAAGAGTGGACACAAGCTCACCAAGGCCCCACCGATCAAGTGAAGATCATTCGCGATGGCGATCAAAAGCTCGTGGTTTGTCGTCTTGCGAGCGACCGCTCCTTCTCGGTTCATCTTTTCGATCGCATGCTCTGCATTCAAGATGGCCGCCTCTCGCCACTGACCGACGATATGGCCGTTCACTACACCTCCGAGCTTTCCATCGACCCGTACCGCCCGAGTCAAATCGAAGTCGCGCCCCACACGATCGCCCGCTTCCGCGCCGAAACGATTTCTCAATCCGGCAGCTCGGGCATTCGCGGTCTCACGGCTCGCGGTTTTACGTTTCAAAAAACGGCCTCCTTTGACGGAGCCGATTTGTATCGCTATCCGCTCTTGTTATATCCACTCAAACGCGTCGAGCAGTTTTTTATCAATCGCACGACGGATCCGATGTACCTTGAGCTCACAAGCCTTCTCGAAAAGGCCTCTGACCTATTGGCTCAAAAGCACCCTGAGGCTGTTCGATTCGCTGACGCCGCAATCGAGCGAGGGCGCCTTGCGTTCGAACAAGTCTTCATCGATGACCGCTTTATGCGGCTGCTTTTGGAAAACCTCCAACGCGCGCTCGAACTAGAGCGCCGTCCGACTACGGAACGCCCTCCTACCGATCTAAACCTTGCTTCAGATCTCGAGGTGGGCAATAAACTGGGTCTCAATCTCGTTCCCGGCCAAGAATTCATTGAACCTTTCGGGCCGGATCTTGTGGAACTCCAAGAGGCCGAATCATGCGAAACAATCGCCCCCGTCAATCGCCCGCTAAAAACGTAAGTCCAAAACGCAGCTTCGGCGGCGCAGGAACTTCTTTTCCTCGTGGGACTTCAAAAAAGGCGCAACCCGTATCAGCCGATGATATGCGCTTGAATAAATTTTTAGCCGAAAGCGGCGTTACCAGTCGTCGTGGCGCGGACGAGCTCATCGCCGAAGGCGCCGTGCAGATCAACGGCAAGCGCGTTTACGAACTCGGCGTGAAAGTGAACCTCAAAACCGACAAGGTCACTGTGAACGGTAAAGCCGTTCGCCCCGAGGGCAAAAAGGTTCACATCCTGTTTAACAAACCAAAAGGCGTGATGACCACGATGGAAGACCCTGAGGGTCGCCCCTGCATCGCCGAATACTTTAAACGCTTTGAAACCCGTGTTTTCCCCGTGGGCCGTCTCGACTACGATAGCGAAGGCCTTCTTCTTATGACAAACGATGGTGACTTCGCTCAAAGAGTCACCCACCCCAAGCACGAGGTTCTTAAAACCTATTTGGTGAAGGTCAACGGACAGCCAACCGACGAACATATTCGCAAGCTTCGCACCGGAGTCACAATCATCGGCGGTCGTGTTTCCGCGCGCGAAGTCGAGCGTCTTAAAGGCACGGCCTCGGACAAATACGATTGGCTGAAGGTTGTCATCGGTGAAGGAAAAAACCGCCAAATCCGCCGCATGTTCGAAAAAATCGGCTTCGACGTCATGAAGCTTCAGCGCATCGCAATCGGCCGCCTCAAAATGGGCGGCCTCGCGCGCGGCGAGTGGGTTCTTCTCTCTAACGAAGAAGTGGAAAAGATTTTTCAACCGACACCAGGACAGCAGTTTCAGCAGACGACCGTAGCTCCATCGCGTGCCGCAATCGCGAAAGTACGCACCGGTCCAAAGCAAATTCGCGACTCCCGTCGTCCGAAATCAGCTAAGTCCATGGCTCGTGACGAATCATCACGAAAGGGCGGCAAACCCTCTCCGAAAAAGCGCCGAGGGTAACAAATGAAGCTCGCCTTCGTTTGTGTTCTGATCGGAGGCGCGCTCTTTTTTTCTGGTCGCTATGGCATGAATCGCATGCCAATTGCGGAGAACCTCACAAATCGTCTGGCAAAAGAACCCATTCAGGTTCCCATTCAAAGCGGCGTTCAAACTGGCGACCCTGCGCCCATACGCCTGACCTTTCGAGACAAGAACTACGAGTTAATACCTCGGGCCGAATACAGCCTCGAAGGGCTCATTGTTTCGCAACACCGTTCCGACTCGGCGTTTGATCTTATGCACAAGCGAACCGGGGATTTTTTAAATATCCAAGACATCTGTACGGTTTGGGGCCGAACGCTTTCAAGCGGCCTCTATCGTGATATCAAGTTCTGGAGCGGCGACTGGACATGTAACTTTCAAGCCTCCGCCGAAAACTTCGCGGCGATAAAATTCGACGAAATCGCAAACAACCACATTCTCGCAAAAGACGAAACGATTCGGAAAACCCTCGAAGGGCTCGAAAAGGGCGACGAGATTCGCATTCGCGGCAAACTCGTCGACTACCAAATCGAAGGACTCGGTTTGAGAAAAACCAGTCTTGTTCGCAACGATACCGGAAACGGCGCATGTGAAATTCTCTACGTCGAAGCGGTCGAAGTTTTGAAATCCCATCAGCGAGCCTGGCGCCACGTGCGTGACGCCGGTTATTGGCTCGCGCTTGCCGCCATCACTTGGATCGTCGGCCTCATGGGCTACACGGTCTTCCTCAAACGCGCATGACCGCGTTCACTCTCCAGGAGTCGCCGTCTTAAGAGGAACCCCGGGTCCTTTTGGGATCTGCTCAAACTCCTTCATCGGGTCGTCATCGCCAACCGCGGAGTACGATGGCCCTGGAATTACCCCAGAAGTTACCCCAGAAGTCGCCCCAGAAGTCGCCCCTCGATTTCTCCCCGAAGACGTCGCAGAACGCGCCTTCTGTTCGGCTTTCTTTTTCTGCTCCAACTGCCGGCGGCGCTCCGTATAGCGCGCTTGATACGCCCGCCACTCTTGATTAAACGCGCTTTGCTGCTCACGAACGTAGGCATCGAGAGCGCGGCGCTCGTCCGTCGCTCTTGATTCGAAGTCTCTACGGCGATCCCGTTCGTCGGCAAAGAACGTCTTGCGACGGTCCTCTTGCTCGTCAAAGAAGGATTTGCGCTCTTCAGTCGTGCGCTTCTTCTTTTGAAAATCCGTACGTTCCGTTTTGAGTTTCGCCAAAAACGTCTCACGCTCTTTGCGTTCGTTTTTTGAATACTGATCGCGAGCGCGTCGCAACTCTTTATCCGTAGCCTCGCGGCGTTTTCGCAGAGCCGTATTAAAACGCTCGCGTAAACGGTGCGGATCTTCTTCGGACTCGCGTGCGACAAACGACATCAACATCGCGACTTCGTCGTTCTGACGCCTGACTTCTTCGGGAATATCCTGACGAGCCCGCGCCAATTCCGCACGGTCCGCCTTTAAGCTGATCTCTTGTCCCGTCGCGCTTCCCCGCT
>JAVFAU010000147.1:0-5447 GCA_034002335.1 Bdellovibrionales bacterium
TCTCGTCGCGGCTCGATGGTAAATATGAGAGCGGCGAATATCGCTGGTGTTCGAAAGGCCGCACGCTCCCATGAGTTCAGCAAAAGCTTTGAGCGTCTGACCGTGAAAGTTGGCGACGCGTGTTTTTTTGTCCTCGATCACAAGACCCACGGTCAGATTCGGATCATTGGTCGCAACGCCGGCGGGACAGTGATTGGTGTTGCAGCGTCGTGCTTGGATGCAGCCGAGCGCGAGCATCATGCCTCGAGCGGAATTCACGACATCGGCACCAAGAGCCAGGGCCTTCATGAGATGAAATGCGGTCACGACTTTCCCGGCCGTGATGATTTTGATGTGTTTTTTAAGGCCCATCAGGTCCAGGGTGTCGCGCACGAGTGTGAGGCTTTCGATCCAGGGCATACCGAGACTGTTCGTGAACTCAAGCGGTGCGGCGCCTGTGCCGCCTTCGGCGCCGTCGACTGTAATGAAGTCCGGGTAGATATCGAGTTTTTTCATGGCTCGGCAGATCGACGCGAATTCGGCGGGGTTGCCGATGCAAAGTTTGAATCCGATGGGTTTTCCTTCGCTGAGTTCGCGAAGTTCCGCAACGAAACGAAGAAGCCCCTGGGCGTCTTCAAACTTTGAATGGGCGGGCGGAGAGTTCACGTCTTTTCCAATTTCGACGCCGCGAATCTCCGCCACTTCGGCGGTGACCTTCGCGCCCGGCAACATACCCCCATGGGAGGGCTTGGCTCCTTGTGAGAGTTTGATCTCGATCATTTTGATGTTGGGGTGCTTGGCGCGTTCGCGAAAACGCTCGGATGAGAATGTTCCATCGAGGTTTCGACAGCCGAAGTAACCCGTGCCGATCTGCCAAACGAGATCTCCGCCAGGAGCAAGGTGGTGGGGGGAAACTCCGCCTTCTCCGGTGTTGTGGTAAAAACCGCCAAGCTTGGCGCCGCCGTTGAGGGCGCGAACGGCGTTGGCGCTCAGTGAGCCGTAACTCATGGCCGAGATATTAAAGATACTCGCCGAGTATGGCTGCCGACATTGATGGTTGCCGATGGTGACCCGAAGAGATGCGGGATCGGTGTGCGTGGTTTTAAGTGAATGCTGGACCCACTCCGCGCCGGCTTCATAGAGATCTCGCTGAGTTCCGAACGGAACCGTATCGCGTTGACGTTTTGCTCGTTGGTAGACGACGGATCGAAGCTCGCGCGAGAAAGGGGCGCCATCCGTGTCGTTTTCGACGAAGTATTGTTGAATCTCCGGACGGATCTCCTCGAAAACGTAGCGAAAGATTCCAAGAATGGGGAAGTTGCGCAAGATCGCGCGTTTTGTTTGAAACGCATTGTGAAGCCCGATAGCGACGATGGGAATCACGAGTACAAAGAGCCAGTGGAATGCGGGATGAACGAAGACTCCGAGCGCCGCCGTAAGGGCAACGAGAACAAATGATGAAACAAAGAATATTGTACGCATGACTTCAACTCTGGCTTAGGAGCGTGGAATGGTCATACAAAAATAGGTCCTGGTAGACCAAAAGACGGAGTTGGAAGGTGTGTGGCGGCGTTCGCTCTGGGGCGGCACATGCTCTGAGTAAGGACATGCTCTGAGGGAGAGATAGAAATAAAAAAACGGACTCTCAAAGAGAGTCCGTTTTTAAAACCGAAGTGTCGGTTGGAAACCCGCTTGGATTACCAGCGGTTTCCACCTTGGAATCCACCACGTCCGCCGCCGCCGAAGCCGCCGCGGTTTTCACGAGGAGCCATTGGTTTTGCTTCGCTCACAGTCATCGCACGGCCTTCGTACATCGCGCCGTTGAATTTTGTGATTGCAGAAGCCGCTTCTTCGTCAGTTCCCATTTCAACGAAGCCGAAGCCTTTGCTGCGACCTGTTTCGCGGTCTGTGATGATGCGAACGCTGTCGACTGTTCCGCATTCTGCGAATGATTCCGCTAGAACGTCTTCTGTTGCTGAGAATGGCAAATTGCCAACATATAGTTTCTTACCCACGTATTACCTCCTAGGCATGGGCGCCGCTTTGAGGACTATTTCTGACTTTGGAGGTTCGGACAGAGGACTTTGCGAAAACTCGACAAGGGACTCGGGAACTTATCAAAAAAATCAAAACCAGACTCGAAAGAAGCAAATTAACGTAACCTTAGGTCAAACTAACATAGGAAGGTCCGATAAGATAGTAGGATAAGGATGGTAACCGCCACCGGGCGGTACCCCTAATCGTTATTAGATCGATTTTACGGCAGTTTCTGTTTCTCAGTTTGTTTGTGCGAGATGGTTCAACAAAGGGAGGACGTTATGACCAGTCAGATCGTTTCCTTTTACTGTGTTTTAAAAGACCGTATGGGGCACGTAATTAGCTCCTCTTTTAACCAGAACGTGTCGACGGGCCAGGACCCCTCAGGGCGTCTACGTGGCTTTACACGCGGAATGCAGGGTTTAAAAAAGGGCGAGCGACGGCGTATTTTTGTGGATGCCGAAGAGGCCTATGGGTTCTACGAGCTGGAAAAGGTGATCGAAGTCCCGCGAGATGAGGTGCCAGGGCGTACTTCGTTGAAGTTGGGAGATACGGTGATGATCGCTCTTGAAGAAGGGCGAGACCCCTTGCCTCATCGGATCATCGAGTTATCGGGGGAAACCATGATGCTCGATGGAAACCATCCGCTTGCGGGGCAGGATCTGATCTTTGAGATCGAAGCCACAGATGTTCGTGATGACGATGAAGAAGATGAGATCGAGGCTCTTGCGGAAGCGGCATCGGCGAATGTGCAGGCGGCTCGGTCTGTTCCTGTTGTCTCGGAGGAGTCGCAAGCGGCCACCCAGGGACGTTCGAAGTCATATATGATTCACTGATTTTTTGACGATGGCCCTAGGTAAAGGGCAAAAAAAAGGGCGCGCCTTTTAGGCTCGCCCTTTTTTTAATCACTTGCTCACTCATTCGTGTGAGCGGGACTGGTTACCAGCGATTTCCGCCACCGCCGCCGCGTCCACCACCGAAACCACCGCCGCCGCCACGGCCGCCACCAAAGCCACCGCGTCCGCCGCCGCCACCGAAACCACGACCGCCGCCGCCTTCGCGAGGAGCCATTGGTTTCGCTTCGCTAACAGTCATCGCACGGCCTTCGTACATCGCGCCGTTGAATTTTGTGATTGCAGAAGCCGCTTCTTCGTCAGTTCCCATTTCAACGAAGCCGAAGCCTTTGCTGCGACCTGTTTCGCGGTCCGTGATGATTTTCACGCTTGTGACTGTTCCGCACTCTGAGAAAGAGTCAGTCAACGCTTGCTCTGTTGCTGAGTACGGAAGATTGCCAACGTAAAGTTTCTTACCCATAAAACCTCCTTAAGGCTTGGGGCCACTTCGGAGGACTGGGCTCTATTGCCCGCACTGACTCGAAGACCGGCATTACTTACTTGCCTCGTACATTAGCACAGTCCCAAAGGGAAATATATTTAAAAGGTTTGAGTGGATCGTCCGACCCCGGCGAACGGTGCGGGGACCGCGTAAATGCGAGATAATGGGAAACCCGCGCCTAATGGCGATTTTACGAGGGGCTCTGGAGCGCAGCTTCCTGACTTTGGATTGAGCTTGATTCCCGAAAGCGGAGTTTTGACCTGAGGAGATTTAGTACGACCAGGGCAAAATCGACCGAAGTTCCTTTTTTCGTCGAGTCTTTTGACAAGGTACCGAACTCGGCTTGGATTTCGATCTCAGATTTCTGTCTTGAGCTCTTTCTTAGGTAACCGATCAAGGCAATCCGTCGCCTCGGTCGATCGATTGATAAGATGAGCAAGCGCGAGGCCAAAACATAAAATCGAAGGCGTCGCTCAGATGCATCTGCGCGCAGGTCATTTGCGTCGTGATGAAGCGTCGGGAAAATCGCGAATCGAACGGGTCTGAAAAGCGACGAATGATCACAACATTGACGAGAATCAGAACTTTCAAAAGTTCTAAGCTGGGTTCGAAAACGGATTCGTCAAGGTGCCGAGTGAAAATATAAAAATGGCCAACCGGACGTTGACGGTAAGGGATCGCAACACATCTTACAGGTGTGAAGTCTGATGTTGGTTTACAGACGTGATTCCCAAGGAGGTAGTATGAAACATCTTGATGTGTACCGTGCGGCTCGCCCATTTTTTCTAGGCTCGGATCTTATGGATTCGGCGTTTGCGCGGCCTAATTTTTTTAATTGGCTCAAAGAGTTTGATGAAGTCGAAGGGCGTGAAGCCGCGTTCGCTCCGAACGTGAATATAGAAGAAACGAAGGAAGCCTTCGTCTTGGCGTTCGATCTTCCGGGAGTGAAGAAAGAAGATTTGAAAATCGACGTGAACGGTCGAACGTTGCGCATATCCGGAGAAAGAAAGCGCGAAGCGAAAAAAGAGAGCCAGGGTTTCAGTAGCTACGAGTGCCATGTCGGTAAGTTTTCGCGCGGCTTTACTTTGCCGGAAGGCGTGGATGCGGGACGTGTGGACGCGACACTGACCGATGGTGTTTTGACGGTCGTCGTGCCGAAGTCTGAGGCCGAAAAACCGCGGACGATTGAAATTAAATAAAAATAATATGGTCCCCTCGCCATAACCCCACGCCCTATGGTCCATCTATTCCACCTCTGCCAGGGATAGAGACGATCATAGGGTTTCTTTTTGGTCGACGCCTTGGGATGCGGCTATATAAATGTAATTTTATATGGCGACGACCTTGCCCGGACAGCACAGAACATTCGCGGAATTATAGAAGAGGGCATGCCTGCTCACCGTATCTGGGAGCGGTTACCAGGTCATGAAGTGGATGTCGTATTGGAACCTACACTCATCTGTTTTTTGGAGGATGAGTGCGGTTCTATGAATGATTTCCTGCACGCGTTTCGTGTGTATCCAGTTGCGGATGCCTAAGCGGCCTTATCGTCTTGAGTTCGGAAGGACGTGGCCACGTCTTCCATTAGCTTTGTGTATAAGGCTGTGGATTGACGAAGGTTGGCCGAAACTAAGCCTTTCAGGTTTTCCGGCAGAGCATTGAGTAGTTCGAGCCCATCTCGAAAGTGATCTTGGTCAAAGTCGGCGTGATGCTTAAGAAACGAGATCGACTCCTTGCTGTGCGCTTTTTGCAAGCGGTCGATAAATTGAGGAACAAGGCGACTCGCGAGACCCTCGAGCATGAGTGAGTATCCGTATAGAGAAACAGGATGAGAGTGCTCTAGCCAGTAGTACTGGTTGTGAATAATCACCTCGGCGCTCCATAGAACAGGGAACGTGCTTTCTTCGAACCCAAGTTTTTTAAGGTCTTGAACAAGCATGATGTCGTGATTGGTCTCTTCGCGGAGATGTTTTAGCCATTCGCGGTGGTTTTGTTTCGCGGAGACAGGCTCCTTTGAGGCGGCGAGACAAAGCAGGCGTGTTGTGTGTTGAACGAGAGCGAGCTGTTGTGTGAGCCACATCCCATAGACCTCGCGA
>JAVFAU010000148.1:0-5441 GCA_034002335.1 Bdellovibrionales bacterium
TCTCTCTTCGTCTTGCTTCATGCGATCGCGGAACTGGGTTCTTAAACCCAAGAGTTCTTCAATTGGTTTTTCATTTTCAATACGAGCCGTCGCTTCAGCCGGAATCTGGTACTGACCCCCAACCCGTGAACCCGAAAACGACATCTGCGTTGAAAGTTTCGTGTTACGCGGGACGCGTACTTCAGAGCTGCGCGGGACGCGTACTTCAGAGCTGCGCGGGACGCGTACTTCAGAGCTGCGCGGGACGCGTACTTCAGAGTTCCGCCGGGCGCGTTGACGACCCGTTTGACGCTGAGTCGCGGACGCCGTCTCAACTCGTTCTAGAAACTTGCGCCCTTCGACGGCCTGCGCCTTTGCTTGCGACGTCGAGAACGAAGCCGCAAAGACCATCGTCGCCAACGCGGCGATGTATAACATACCGACAAAAAGACTTTTTCCGCTCAACAAAACCTTCATGGCTTCACTCCCAGACGGTTCATACGAGAATCGATATAAGACACCATTGTCTCCCGACCGACCTCGGCCTCCAACGTACGCAGTCGGCGCAAGTAATCGACGTCAAACGGGTCCTTACGGACCGACGCTCGTGCCGACTCCAAAGCCGATCTTCCGCTACGACTACTTGCAAGATTGCTCGCACGGCTCATGCGGTCCTCAGAGGCCATAGCGCGGTTCAAGCGCCGAGAAATGTCACTCTGACCCGCGATATCGAGAATCGAAACCATCGATCGTGTTTCACGAGTCAGAAGCGTGCGACGCGCACCCGAGGACTCCTCGATCGCTCCGGCGAGAGCTTCACCCGGATTCGTGCTCCAAAAAGCTTTCAACTTTTGATCGATCTTGAGAGCCTTCACTTCGAATGGAACGACCTGCTTTGCGATCAAATCCTGATAACGTTTCACATCGGCTTCTTTAAGACCCTTTGGCGCCGGCAACTCTAGGATCTCGGCTTTCAAACGACGGTTCTCGACCGCCACAACCTGAAGCGCCAGAGCTTGCAACCATCCGTCTTTCGACTGAATGACTTTGTTTGCGAACTTACCCGCATCGTTTAAAGCCTTCACTCGCGCCGCAATCGCATTCTGAAGAGCGCGATCCGAAGCCTTCGCCGGAAGCTTTTGGCCAGCAAGGCGCTTTGCCCATGCTTCAACCGACTTAAGCTCGCCGGCACGAACCAAAACGCCGCCTTCAAACGTTTGCGAAACACCGCGGACGTCCAAAAGGCGTTTGGCCAAACGTGGCGATGGATTGCGGGCGTAAACTTCGAGTCCGATATCCGCGAATACTTTTGTATCGCGACGTAGAGAATCGAAATGACGATTGAACTCAGCCACCGAGAATCCCGCAAGTTTTAAGAGCTTCACTCGCGCCGCGAGTTCGGCCTTGCGGTCTTTCGTCATGACGATGAATTTCTGGAGATGAGCCTTCGGATCACGACCCGAAAGTTCCGCCAACAGCGCTAGCTTGAGTTCGCGCTCGGCAGCCTGGGCTTTGTTCTTAGGCTCCGTCATCTGACGAGCCGTTACGTAAGCCGTCGGGAAGTCGAGCTGCATCTCGGCAACCCACAAGCGCTTCGCCAAGGCGTCTTGGCGCTCGGCTTCGGTCGCTCCCGGGAAATTGATGATGGCAACCGCCGCTTTATTCGCCTCCGCGAAGTTGCGCGTCTTTTCAGCCAGAACAAAGCGATTCGTGTGAGTCAAAAGGACTTCAGAACGCGAAGCTGTTTTAAGATTCAGGTCACCAAGCTTTTTAAGGTTCTCAGTCATCTCAGATTGAGACGATCCATTGGCCGCCTTAGCCGCCATGTTTAAACGCGCACGGCGCGCGATACCGCTGAATTCAGCCTCTCCCGCTGGGTAGAGTTTCATAAACTCCGTTGCCACCGCCTCAAGGCGCTCTTCCTTCTTTAAAAGGCCCATGGCATCAAGGGCTAAGTCGGCCGCTTGACGGCACAACCCTGGGACTTGACGGCCGCGACACTGCTCATCTCGAGCCGCGATCACGTAAAACTGATCCGCAGCCTTCTCGTGATCGCCTCGCTGGTACGCCACATGCGCCAACTGATAACGAACTTCCAACGACTTCGGTCCATTCGCGTTCAATGCGAGATAGTGAGTGTAGGCTTGTTCGCGAAGCTTCAGATCATTCGTGAGTTCGGCCATTTCGATTTCAGACAATAGACTGCCTTCGAAAACCGTACGAACTTTAGCTTCTTCTTTCTTGGGATCCTGTCCCTCGGCCACTCTGAACTTGCCGGAACGAACTTGCTTCGAAGCTTCTTCCGCAGCTTGGTGATAAAGAGCCATCGCCTCGCGATTGGCTTTCAACTCACGAGCGACATTCGCGCCCCAAAACGCCATCTCTGGATCATGCGGGAAACGGCCCGCGTAGAGACGGTACATTTCAAGAAGTTCTCGCGACAGCTTCGTCTCTTCGTTCTTGTTCCAATCGAGTACGAGCTTTCTTAGACGGCGTTCGAGAATCGAACACTCGGCTTCGGGCGAACAGCCCTGTTTCTGCCAAAGATCAATAGCACCTTTGAAGTCCTGTACCGCAACGGCTTTCTCGCCAAGACCGAAACGCAGAGTCGCAACACGCGCATGCGCTTCGATTCGCTCACGGGTCGAAAGTCCGTTCTTATCGCCCTGTCCACGGCTTGCGAGCGTCGACCATACGGCAATCGCCGAGCGCTTTTGTCCAAGACGTTCCGCTTCTTCCGCAAGTTCCATTAAAATCGACTTGCGAGCGATGTCTGGGCTCAATGTCCACAATGTGTTGATGTCGCCCTGGTTAAAGCCGGTGCGCGCATAAAAAATCGTGAGATCACGCGCGATATCTTCTCGGAACGACTGATCGACATTCGAACCACTTGTCGATTCGAGCGATAAAAGCGCCGGTGTCTTAAGAATCATGATCAAACGCTTTTTGCCAGCTTCCGCCTGGTTCAGATTCAAATCAGACCAAGCGATACGGTAATGAACCCAACCCTTGCGAGGTGTTTCGCCGTTTTTCAGCGCGAGCTCAAAAGCCTGCTTGGCGTCGCGAAAGCGTTTTTCTTTAAAGGCGATCTCGCCCAAGCCGGCTTGCGATTGACCAAGAATGGTTTGAGAGAAGTGTCGTGAACCCATCGAGAGAATGCGACGGTACAACGACGCGGCCTTCGCGTTATTGCCATCGACTTCGTACAAATGAGCCAGTTGAAAGAGAATGCGGCTTTGATTCGCTCCCGAGCTTTCTTCAAGAGCCATTTCGTAATGGCGAATCGCGTTCTTACGGTCCTCTTGTGAAACCCCGCAACCATCCGCTTTCGTGTCTTGAAAGCAACCGCGTTCAATTTCTTGCATTGCGAGTAGACGCGCTCGTTCTGAAAAAAGATCCGCGAGTCTTAAAAGAGCCGGAACCCGTGTCGCGTCTCCCTTGGGGGTCTTCGCGAGTACCGCTTGCAGCTTTTCAATCAGAAAACGATGCGTTTCGACATCCATTTTCTCGGGACGAGCCGATCTCGATGCGTTCGCTTGCGCGAAACCAACCGAGATCGCCACATCCAAGCGATTTGCCGTCAAATGGATAGAGGGCGCCATCAACATAGTGCCCAAAAGACTTCCGCCGATTAAACTTTTCAAGGTTGAGCGTTTCACATTGCCCTCTCAGCCTCTTCAACCGCGAATTCAAGTTTCGAGATCCCGACTTCTGCGGTCAGAGACAGAAGCGGACTCATAAGATCAAAGTTTGAAGCTTGGTCGGCCTGAATCACCAGGCGAACCGGATTCTCCGCCGTCGAGCCCATCGCTTTCAAGCGAGCTCCAACATCGCGGAGATTCAAGACCTCTTCGTCCAAAATATAGCCGCGCTCGGTAACAACAAGGTTTGCGATGCGAGCGCCTTTATCGCTTGGGCTCGCGACATCGACGCTCGATGCCTGAGGTAATTTTATTGAATCATTGGCTTCGAAGAAATTCTGTCCGGAGCCCATTTGCACGAGAAGGAAGATGACAAGAATCGAAAACGCATCCACGAGCGCCGTCAACAAAAGCGGAGTATCCATGCTTTTCTTGCGCCTTGAGCCCGACTTCTGCCCGGACATCACTGTCCCGAGCGGAGAAGGCAATCCAATCGCCGGTCCATTTGAGGGAATAAAACTCGCTGGACGCGGCATCGAGTGATCTACTTTTTTGTTTGCCTTCGTGTTAGCCATGCGACTTCCTCTTTTTCGTACCTTTTCTCTACTTCCGATTTACTTTTAAGACTCAGGAGCGATCCCGACGTCTTTAACCTTTGCGGCCTTCAAAGAGTCGATCACCGCAATGACCTCTCCGTAAGGAACCCGGCTTTGCGGTCGCACAATCACCGTCTCGACCGAAGGAATACGCTGTTGAATCATCTCGATAGCTTGATCAAGTTTCTTGCGATCGATTTTTCCGTCGCGAGAAGCCGTCAAAACCGAACCTTCAATTCCGCGCGTTCCATTTGGAAGGTCGCGAGTTGAAAGAGTCAGTGAGCCCGTGCGGGCGACTTCGATCCAGAGTGAAGGAGGGTTCACTCCTCCCGCTGCGTTCGTCTCACCGACTGCTTGGTTCAATTTGACCGACCCGAGGTTGACCCATACCGCCGTCAACAGGAGGAAAGAGATACAGACCGAGAGAAGGTCGATTGCCGGGATCAAGTTCAAATCAAAGTCGAGATCACGTTTATCTTTTTTTCCGCCTGCGCTGACCATGGCTTAGTTCGACTTTCTCTTCGAACCAGAAACTGTGACTGTTTCGAAGTTGTATGTGAGCCAAATGAAGAGCTTTAACGCCGCTTTATTCAAATCGTCTGTAAGCTGGTTTGTACGGTTTTGAAGAACCGCGTACATCACAAGCGCCGGAACCGCGACGATCAGACCGTAAGCCGTCGCGTTCATCGCTTCCGAGATACCGGCGGCAAGAAGCGTCGCCTTTTCAGTCGCATTCGCACTGCCGACAGCGGCGAACGACTTGATCATACCCGTGATGGTTCCAAGAAGACCGAGAAGAGTCGCGACGTTACCGAGCATCGCAAGGAATCCCGTGCGCTTCTCAAGACGCGTCTGTTCTTCAAGAAGAACTTCATCCATACGAAGCTGAACTTCGTCTTTACCAGCGAGGTCTTGCGCTGCTTGAGCTCCCGCCAACGCGACAACCGCGATTGGTTCGTTGCCAAGAAGCTTCGCCTTCGCCATCATTTTATCGATTTGGCCTTTACGAATGTCGTCTTCGAAAACTTGGACCATTTTCTTTTGTCCAACTCCGCGACGCACATATAACGCCATCACACGCTCAGCCATGATCGCGAGCGTAACGATTTGAACGGGAATGATGGACCACATAAGAAGTCCACCGTGATGAAAAGCCTCTGAAATCGACTGAATGAATGAAGTCATTTATTTATCCTCCGGTCCCGCTACCATGTGGGGGCCCGTG
>JAVFAU010000149.1:0-5346 GCA_034002335.1 Bdellovibrionales bacterium
GCCAGTCTCATCAATTGCTTCGTAGGTCTTCTTCAACCATCGATAGCGACAATCGTATCCGAACTCAGGTCCGACCATCTCGATCGACTGAACAAACATCCCTAAGCTCAAGAGTGAGGCGTGACTGCGATTGTTAAACACATGCCGGTCTCGCTCCCGATCGATACCGATCGCGACCGTATTCTCTCCGATGCGCCGAAGAACCCACGGTTGGCAATTGTCACCGGACGGGGAACGAAGAGCTAATTCTAAAATTTTGTCGATCATGATGAAACTTTACCGCTGTGATGCTCGTTCACAAGTCGAGTTTGGGGCGCTCCGCGGGACGTTCTGTTGAGAAGTCCGTCATTTCAAGGGCACGGCCGATCACGTCTAGCTCATATTCGGAAAATCCAGCCTGACGTCGCAGATCGTACGCCGGTCGCTCCGTACGCGGCAGCAACCAAAGTATTTCGGGGTACGACTTCTTAAAATGCTCATTTGCATCGATCCGATTTCTCTCACACACGGCGTGATACCAACGACTGCCAAACGACACGTGACCGATTTCATCTTCAACGATCCGATGAACGACTTTTCTCGTAAGCAAAATACCATTTCCCGTCAGCTGACCGCGCGGCCCTTCGGTCCGTCCATTGACGCCGCTTAAGCGCTCCAGAATACGCGCGCCCGCATCGAGCCCAGACCCTTCCATGTACCGATGCACGAGCATGATCCGTCCAAGCAGATCGGCTCGATTTTGATACTTCCCAACCGCCTCCCAGAGCGAACAATGAACCGGCCAGGTGCCCCAAGGAATCGCGAGCTCATCCAACGCGTTCAAACAGAGCTCAAAGTGAGTCGCCTCCTCGAGAGCGATTTCGACAAGTTCATTGCGAAACTCAGGTGGAGCCTCTGGAAACTCATAAAGGGTGCGGGCCGCAAGCTCCATCGCCTGGAGTTCAATATTGCCAAGATCATGCAGTAACCGCGCTTGCCCCTCTTTCAAGGCAAGCCCTTTTCTTGGCGACATCTGTCGCTGCTCAAGAATCGAGACATCTCGTCCTGGCCTCGCCACCATCGGGCCCATAAGGGGTTCCGCAGTTGCCGTCTGTCTCAGCAAGTCCTCGAGAACTGCCGGAAGAGTCGCCACCTTCTGTCGCGCTGTTTCAATTTTTATCCAACTTTGAAAATCCACGTCAGGCTTTCTTGCCTCGAGAAATCAGAATGCGTCAATATAGGCGCATGGGAAAAGGTTGGAAACAAGCAGGTATGGCGGCCAATGCCGCGAAGAAGGGTGCGGTTTTCACAAAACTCGCACGTGAGATCCAAGTCGCAGCAAAACTTGGAGGGCCTGACCCCAACACCAACTCCCGCCTTCGTATGGCCGTCGATGCTGCCCGTGAAGCTTCGTGCCCGAAAGACACGATCGAGCGTGCGATCAAAAAAGGCGCCGGTCTTCTTGATGACGGCGCACAAATCGAAGAGCTGACGTACGAAGGCTACGGACCGCATAAGGTCGGCGTCATCGTCGAATGCCAAACTGACAACCGTAACCGTACAGCAAGCGAGATCCGCAACATCTTTAACAAAAAAGGCGGAGCCCTTGGCGCAGAAGGTAGCGTCACTTGGATGTTTGATCGCGTTTGCCTGGTAGAGGGAGTCAAAGCCGGCGTTGGTGACCCCGAAGAAGAGGCGATCGAAGCTGGTGCCAACGAAGTCGAACACGATGAAGGCGATAAGTACGCGTTCTACGGCAACCCAGAAGACTTAAAAGCGATTGAAACGGCGCTTACTGGTCGCGGTTGGGCCGTCTCAACGGCTGAGCTTGCGTATAAAGCGAAGAATTTAACGGAGGTCACAGACGAGCAAAAGAAAGAGGTCGTCGACTTCTTGCAGCTCCTCGACGACAACGACGATTCTCATCGCATCTACTGCACGCTCGACATGTAACCAGAACTACAATCCAAAGGCCGCACGGACTTTTCCGGCCCAGGCCTGACCATGACGAGTCAGGCCTGCATTCGAAAAGTGAATTTGGTCGTAACGATCCGCAGGATAAGCCGTCCACGCATCTGTATTCGGCCCCTCTGCATAGTTGGAATTCGTCCATAGACTTCTCTGTGCCGCCGCGACGTTGGCGATATGCGTGGCATTGAAGTTCGGATAGCCACCAAGATTAAAAGTCGGCACCGGCAACCAAGCCGCCTGCGCAATCACCCACTTCTGCATGCACCCCGTATCGCTCTTAAACGACTGGGTCAGCGCATTCATTCGCGCCACATACGTCGCAGTCGACGTCATATCAAGAGCATCGGTCTCTCCCTGATGCCACAAAACAGCTCGAAACGAACAGCCGTTCAATGCGTTCGCCGCCAGAATCAGCCGCGGATACAAACTCGTATTCTCGACGGCCGGCGCCCCTTTTTGCCATTGCGCCAAAGACGTCCCACCGTACCCAACTGAAACAACTCCGACAGGCACCCCTAAAGCAGAACTCATGGCGTCCGCAAACGCAGGCCAAGGCGAACCTCCAGGGTTCGTTCCGTCAATCAGGTTTCCATTCGTAGCAATCGGCATGGGGTCGACCAAACGCGCCCACTGAAGATTGACGGGATTCACCATCCGATTCATCGAAAATGCGCTGATCTGCGGAGACTCTCCGTGCGTCGCCGAGTTTGACTGCCCGGCTGCAATGAAAACCTCGCCAACCGTAAACTCAGGACTCATCCATCGTTGCTGTTCAACACCGTTCGCTCCGTAATAAGAAACCCGGAGTCGGCGATACGACATTCCAGCGGAAGCCACTCGCCACGTGAGACGCGATGAGAACGGAGCCGTTTCAATGTTGGATGCACTCAACGTCACACCCGCACTGTTTAAGAGATAAAACCGTCGATAACCCTGCATCGGCTGCACAACAGTCGGGCTAAGTTCGATTGGAACCGAAGCCACGTTGCCGGCATCACGTTGAAAAACACGGCCGGTTTGAATGCCGACAAAGAATCCGATCGGAAGCGGAGCCGCCGATACCGAATCAATCAATACGACAGGCGCTGGTGTCGGTATGGGCGTAGGAGTGGGTGCCACGGGATCTGGAGAAACATCACCATCTTCATCATCCATCGGATCTTCCTGCTCCAGAAGCCCCAACGATTCGTTTTCCAAAAGCGGTTCAAAACCCACACCGCAGTTTTGAAAGGCCATCAAAAAGGCGAAGACCGCGACTACTCCTAGTACGGAATAGATAGTCTGCTTACGTCCAACAAGTTTTCGCCCCATTTTCACAGCCTCGCTCATGATCTAACTACCGTAACTTCATTATTTCAGTACGAACACGATCAATCGTCCAGCCTTGATTTTGAACCTTGCCCAAGAAGTCGATAAGACTCGGAGTATCCACCTCTCGACCCAAAATGCTTCGATACAGTTTTCCAATTTGAGACTCAACAGAGTTCGCAATCGCAGTTTCGACATCTCCCTTTGAGTGGCCATTTCGAGCGTTGTTCACATAGAGGTTGAAACCACGAACATCCAGGCGACGACGAAGATGCGTTTGAAAGAAACCTTCTATGATACGAATTTTCTCATCTTCCAATTTGCGTATCACCGTGAGAAGACTCGACCCTGCGCGAATCTCCGCTTTCAATTTTTCTCTCTCTGCGACATTTGCCCCAAGAGCAAAATGACCTCCCAAATGCCCTCGAAGCAACGCATCCATCTCGGAGCTTGCGACAAGACTGTTTTTAATGTCAGATAATGTCCGACCATCTTTATTAATCGCATCTTCGGCAAAGAAGAACTCAGCAACCGTTGGCGTACGCCCCAGAACATCTAGGTATGTCGACTGAATACTGCTCTGTAAAGCAATTCGAGCGTTTATCAGTGATTCAGAACGCCTACCAGCCTCAACATCAGCGTATTCATCTGAAAATCTGAGCACATTCCCCAACTCTTCCAAGAGAATTTTTCCCTCTTTGATTTCATCGTACCAATAGCGAAGCCCCGCCGCGTCCGCGTTTCTTTGCAATACTCCACGATATGTAGAATGGATGGAAAACTCGACGGATGCGCGGAACCCTCCTTCTTCGATCGAACTCCGCGAAAACGAACGTGCATCGCCGACATGAAACTCAAGGCCCGCAAGATCAGCCTTACGAAGCAACACACCCTCATACAACTGACCAATCGAATTTTCTGTCGCGACACGCATTTCACGCGTCACCGCAACTAAAGTTTTCCCCGAGGCGAGTTCGTTCGTAATTTGATTTAAAATCGTCGTATCCGAACATGAGTTAAAATGATCGCAAGCGATCGAGCGCGCATTGAGACGAGACTCATCGGATGTCGCGACCGCTCTGCGAATATCGGCAAACGAACGTCCACTTTGGTTTTGAACTCTCCACGAGCTCAACTCGGCAAGAGTCGGCTGACGCCCAAGAACCTCTACAAAAATGGCTTGAAGTTCCGTGTCGTAATGAAGAGGCCCATTGCTACTGCCTCCGCCGATCGAACCAGATGAATCACCAGATGAATCTAAGCTTGCACTATGCAGTCCTGAATTCACACCTTCAAGATTGACCGTAAAGCCAGGTGCACAACCAACCAAAACGAAACTCACCGGCAACAGCAGCAGTAATGAACGACTAATTCCTATCACACTTCCCCCTCATCCAAAGAGACCTCTGCAGACAAAACTACAAAGACCCGCTCCCCGATAAAGAAGTGAGCAATATACATTCCATCGATAATACTGTTGTTATGCGGATAATTCGCAGATTCCCGTCTAAACTTTCGACACCTGTCGAACAGGGATGCGTCTTATTGACTCCATATTACCGCGACTCACACCCTGGCTCTGATCGAAATCAAGATTTCGATTCGATCAGTTCTATCTTATAGCCATTTGGATCTTCGACAAAAGCTATGACCGTCGCGCCGTGTTTCATCGGACCAGGTTCCCGCACGATCTTCCCGCCGGCGCTACGAATTTTCTCGCAAGCAGCATAGATATCGCCCGTGCCCAGCGCGATGTGACCAAACCCATCTCCAAGACTATACCCGTCACGGTCCCAGTTGTAGGTAAGCTCGATACACGGGTCTTGTTTCGTCGTTCCGTAACTTAAGAACACGAGCGTGAACTTTCCCTCGGGGTACTCGTCATGCGAAATAACCTTCATGCCAAGCACATCGCGGTAGAACCGAATGGACTCTTCCAAGTTTCCGACTCGAATCATCGTGTGAAGATAGCGCATCTGTTCCGCCATTCTTATCCCCCATTCTTAGAGTTTAACGTGCCGACAATGCCTTGAAGGCCGTCGCATACAAGAAGATTTGTTTGACCATCGAATTCAAACCATTCGCCCG
>JAVFAU010000150.1:0-5333 GCA_034002335.1 Bdellovibrionales bacterium
TGTGAACACATTTCACCCGGCAAACTTTCCGATGAAAGGCGCTACACCCCCCGAAAATCCAACGAAATCGGGGGTTGTCAACCAAGAAGTCGCCCGTGGTCCCAAAACGGAATTTAAATTTGTCATCTGCTCAGAGTCAGACTTCTTCTGGGCCGAAAATTTCGCCCATGAAAACCAACTCTTCGATCAGACTGAGGTTTTATACAGTCCAGCCCATCAACGCGTCGACGCGAAATGGCTTGCGGAAAAAATTCTTTCGAGAAAAAGCCCTGCGCGCTTGCAAACTCAACTACACAAGTTTATCTGGTCTGCCCACGTTCGCGGAGTTTAATACCTCGCCAAACGCGGAAACTAGATTTATAAGCATTAACCCAACCAACCTATCAACGAATGGATCCTTCAATGGCTGTCGAGACTATCAATCCTGGCATGAACCGTGACTTCTCTCGAGACTTCAACAGAGGGTTGAATCATGAGACGCCGTACAAGGGGTTGGTGACTTCCGCTGCCGGTGGAATCGCAGGCGAGAGGGGCATGACACCAAATCTCAACTCTTCAGATAATCTTTTTGTCGCCAACCTTCAGGCCGTGAGCCTTGAAAAGCTCGTGAAGAGCAAGCTTGAAGTGTTGTTCCAACAACAACGTGATGCGAACATCGAACTTTCAGGTCTTTACGACATCGTTCTTGAACAAGTCGAAAAGCCTTTGATCGAACTCGCTCTTCAGTCGCGCAACGGCAACCAAGTAAAGACCGCTCAGCTTCTTGGAATCAACCGCAACACATTGAAGAAAAAAATCGACAGCTACAAAATCCGCATTAAGCGTTCTTCACAAAAAGACGTTTAATCGCCGCGATCCGTTAGTTTCTTACTAACACACAAGCTCTCTGTGCTTAACGCTTCTGGACCCGCTTCCAGAGCTACGACACAGGGAGCTTTTGCTTTTTATTCTACGCTGGCCATTCTTACGCTGGAGTGTTCCGAAGCTTCATTTGGTCTTGTTAAGCCCTTTCTTTTCGTGGATATACTTAGACCGAAGCTAAATTTCGAAGACTTCAACAACACACGAAGCACCAGCGGGCCAACTTAGTAACGACCTCCACGACCGTTCCCGCACTTTTGATACTTTGAAGTCTGTTTTGGAATTTTGCAGCCGTCTTTCTGAACGAGGGGTCATGGCATCGTACGATCGCGAAAACTCAAATCGATCTCAGTTTGATCGGGGCCAATACGGCGGCCGACAACAGGAGCGCGATCGTGTTCAACCCGTTAACATCGAGGCCGAGCAGGCCGTCCTTGGTGGACTTCTTCTGAATCCCAACGCATGGGACGACGTTTCGATTCTCATCACCGAAGAAGACTTCTATAAGCCGGCGCATAAAAAGATCTTCGCGTCGCTTCGCGACCTTGCTCTGAAAAGTCAGCCAATCGATCCCATCACGATCTCCAACGCGCTTGCGGCTCGAGCGGAGCTTGAGGGCGTTGGCGGCCAAGCTTATCTCGCCGAAATGATGAACACGTTCCCGGTTGCCGGGAACATCGAGCAGTACGCGAAAATCGTTTCTGAAAAATCGACGGTCCGCAAGGTCATCGCGACGGGCACGGAGATGGTCGAAAAGGCCTACACGAACGACTTCGAATCGGTCGAAGCCCTTGTGGACGAATTCGAAGGTCGCATCTTCAAGCTCAACGACGAAAAGCAACTCGATGGACCCGTTTCGGCGGCCGATCTCGTGCGCTCGGGCATGAACAAGCTCACGGAACTTTCTGAGCGCGACAGTGACGTCACGGGCGTCGCGAGCGGCTTCAAAGCTCTCGATAAAATGACGTCTGGCTTTCAAAAGGGCGAGATGACGATCGTCGCAGCCCGTCCTTCGATGGGTAAAACAGCGTTCTCGCTGAACATCGCGACTCACGTCGTTTTACGAGAGAAAAAATCTCTTCTGTATTTCTCGATCGAGATGAACCGCGATCAAATGATGATGCGTGTTCTCGGCAGCGAATCGCGCGTGAGCTTAAACGACTTGCGTACCGGTAAACTCAGCGATGCCGGCTGGCAACGCATCATCGATAAAGCGACCAAGATCGGCGAAACGAATCTCTTCATCGACGACGCGAGTTTTGTAACGCCCATGACCATTCGTTCGAAGGCACGCAAGATCAAAGCTCGTTACGGGCTAGATATGATCATGATCGACTACTTGCAGCTCATGAAACTGGGCCACAAAGCCGACAACCGCGAACGCGAGGTTTCGGAAATTTCGCAATCGCTCAAAGCGATCGCCAAGGACCTTCAAGTCCCCGTGATCGCCCTGGCTCAGGTGAATCGTAGCTCGGAAGGCCGCGGGGACCGTCGTCCAAACGTCTCGGATCTGCGTGAATCGGGTTCGATCGAGCAGGATGCCGATTTGATCATGTCGCTTTATCGCGAAGACTACTACGACCGCGAAAACCCAGACATCAAAGGGATCTCAGAGGTCATCATCGGTAAACAGCGTAACGGCCCTGTCGGGACCGTTAAACTGCGGTGGGAATCGAACATCGGTCGCTTCTCCGATCTCGAAGAAGGCGCAAGGGAGCACCCGTTGCCGCCGCCGCCTCAAACGGTTCCGTATCGCCGCCCTGGTCCATCGGCAGGACCGTCCGCATAATCCGCGGCCTAGCTCGTGACAGCGTCTTGATCGACTCATATCCTGTTCGTGGATGTTTAGTTTTTTATTCCCGCAAAGCAAACCTGCCCCACGCACGAAGGCGCGAACGGATCTCGCCATTCGCATGGAGGCCATCGGCGGACAAGGCGCCAACTCGGCTGGAAAAATTCTCGCCGAAGCCGCCGTTCTCGGGATGAGTTACAACGGCAATCACTTTTCAAGTTTCGGATCTGAAAAGCGAGGCACCCCGGTTCGCTCTTTTGTGCGACTCTCAACCATCGGTCACGAAGTTCGAAACGCCTCGGGCATTCGTCACCCCCACCTTCTCGTGATTTTTCATGAGTCTTTGCTCACCACTCATCCTGAAATTTTAGATGGCCTCTCGGACGAGTCCGACGTCATCGTGAACTCACCCAAAAAAGCGCGGCATCTGAAATTCCCAAAGGGCGTCACCATGCGCAGCCTCACGACCCTCGATGCGCGCGCGCTTTCAAAGAAGCACGGCCTCAGCACCAGCAGCCTCAATGCGGCGATGCTCGGCGCCTGCGTACCGCTGCTTCCTGAAATTCCGCAAGAAACCCTCGAAAAGCACTTCATGATTTTCTTCGAGCGTCTTCCGGGGCCGCTGCGCGAAGCAAACCGATCCGTCTTTCAAGAAGCCGCGGCATCGGCAAAACCCGCAAAACTTCGGGCCAATCAGAACGAAGCCCTCACCGTGGCAAACCTCGTGGCGGCCTTGCCGAAACTCGGTTACTCGAACGCTCCCGCGGGCGGACTCGTCACCAATCCGGGCAACTCAGTCCTTAAAGATAACAGCGCAAGCCGCAAAGGCACCGCACCCAAACTCGATCGAGAGCTTTGTTTTCACTGCGGCTATTGCGACATGGTCTGCCCTGACTTCTGTTTTTCGTGGGAAAAGGCCGCCGATGGCTCCGCACGTCTTAAAGGCATCGACTACCAGTATTGCAAAGGCTGTCAAAAGTGCGTGGAAGCATGTCCCGTGAACGCTCTTAAACCTGTTCCCGAAGGCGAAATCTCGGCGGAAGATCGTAATCTCCGCCTTTTCCCCGAAGTTTCTCGCGAAGCAATCGAAACTCAATGGCAATCTTCACAATGGCAAACCGTCGACTGGGCCGCTCGTCATGAACATGAATGAACAAGATACGAAATTCCTAACTGGCAACGAAGCCGCCGCAGAAGCTGCGCGCGCCATCGATTTTCATTTTATGGGTTACTACCCCATCACTCCGTCGACCGAGATCGCACAGCATCTCGATGCCATGAAAACGCGTGGCGAGATCTCAACTGTGCTGCTTCCTGCTGATGGCGAGCACGGCGCGGCCGGAGCCTGTTTCGGCGCTTCGACCGGCGGCGGAAGAGTTTTGAACGCGACAAGCGCGAACGGCCTGCTCTACAGCCTTGAACAGCTTCCCGTGCAGTCGGGCAGCCGATTGCCCATGGTTCTCAACCTCGTGACCCGATCCATTAGCGGCCCGCTCGATATTCGATGCGATCATTCCGATCTTATGTTCGCCCTGCAAACGGGATGGATCATTTTGTTGGCGCCGAACCCGCAGGCCGTTTACGACATGAACCTTCTGGCCGTGCGACTCGGCGAACATTCCGACGTGCGACTGCCCGTGATGGTTGTGAGCGACGGTTTTTTTACGAGCCATCAAAGACGATCCGTCAAAATTCTAAAAAATCGAGCCGATGCCCAACGCTTTCTCGGAGAACGCAAAGATCCACATACGAGCCTCGATCCGCGTCGCCCCGTTACGTTCGGTCCCTACATGAACGATCCCGATTTGATTAACAACAAATTTCAACTTCATCAGGCTCACGAGGCCGCTTCCAAAGTCTTCCAACAGCTTGCGAACGAATTCCAAGAGCTGACCGGGCGCAGCTACCAAGCCATCGAGACCTACGGTTGCGAAGACGCCGATGTCGCCCTGTTCGTGCTGAACTCCGCCGCCGAAACAGCCATGGATGCCGTCGATCGTCTACGCGCCGAGGGAAAAAAGGTCGGTCTCATCAAACCACATATCTTAAGGCCTTTTCCCACAGAAGAGTTAAAGCGCATCACTCATAAAATCCCCGTCGTCGTGATCGCCGAACGAAGCGACACACCAGGCTCCTCGGGTGGACCGCTTTCACACGAAGTTCGCTCGGCTCTGCTCGCGGATCACCACTGCGATGTACTCGCTCTGAGCCGGGTATTCGGTCTTGGCGGCCGTGACTTCCGAGAAGACGACGCGGTCGCGCTTTTCGAAGAAGGGTTCGCAGCTCTTAAAAACCCGTCTGCGATTCCAACCTTTGGCTTCATCGGCCTTAGCGAAGGCACGGCCAAATCTCTTCCGCCCGAGGTTTTGCCGCCCTTAAGCAAAACCGATGTCACACCAGGATTGGTAAAAACAGAGCGGCTTGATGACGGTACCCTACAGGTCACGATCGCCGACGTTGCCGAACTCGCCGCCAAACCCAAGCGAATCGCTCCAGGCCACGGCGCCTGCCCCGGCTGTGGAATCTTCTCGGGTCTCGATCAGTTTTTTAAAGGCCTCGAAGGCGATGTCGTCGTTTTGTATCACACGGGTTGCGCCATGGTTGTCACGACCGACTATCCGTTTAGCTAGCATCGCGTGAGCTACATTCACAACCTCTTTCAAAATGGCGCTCCCACTCA
>JAVFAU010000151.1:0-5306 GCA_034002335.1 Bdellovibrionales bacterium
TTGCGCATTCCAAGCTATTCGAGCCGACAAAGGGTCAAGAGCTGTTTGCTTGTTTCAATCTCGCTAGCCATGGCGTCTCGAATGTGAAGTTCTTGGCTGAGACCGTTGCGAAAGCCGTGGCTCAGGTCAAAGGGTTGTCCGCGAGCCCGCGCATCGAGTATGGCGATGGTAATCGTGGCTGGGTGGGAGATGTCTCGTATACCTGGCTCGACGGTTCGAAGCTAGAGTCGTTGGGTTGGAGTGCCCAGCTTGCGAGCAATCAGGCGGTTGAGCGCGCTGTTTTGCAAATCGTCGAAGAGAAAGCACGAGCGCTGTGAGAAAACAGGTCGTGATTCTAGCGGGCGGTCTTGGAACAAGGTTGCGGCCGTTGACGGAGACTTATCCCAAGCCAATGGTGCCTGTTGTGGACGAGCCTTTTTTGCACTGGCAGATAATGGATCTAGTTGAGCAGGATTATCGCGATATCATTTTGCTTGTTGCGTACAAGGGCGAGCAGATCGCGGCGCATTTCGGTGATGGTTCCAAGTGGGGTGCGAATATTCACTATGTCTTCGAGCAAGCGCCTCTTGGGACTGGCGGAGCAATCCGCAATGCGACCGAGGTTTTAAGTGAGCAGGCGGACGGCGCGACGATACCTCTTGAGGAAGATTTTATCGTTTTAAACGGCGATAGCTTTTTGCCGGCTCCGCTTGACGAGCTGGCCGGTTTTTTTGACGAGGGTCGGTTTGATGCGGTTGTTTCGACGTATGATAACGGCGCGCAGTCGGGTCTGCCGCCAACGCCGGTTCCGAATAATCTGAAGGTGAGAAACCAGATGGTGGTGGAGTACGCAAAAGGCGCCGGCCTTGAAAAAGGTTATGAACGTGTCGACTCCGGGATTTATATAGTTAAAAGATCGCTTTTCACGCGTGAAGCCACAGCTCATTTGGGAGAGAGGTTTCAACTCGAAGATGTTCTGCATCCGTTGATCGAGAAACGCACGTACGGTGCGTATGCGGTCAACGCTCGCTTCTACGATATCGGAACCGTCGAACGTTTGCAGGAGTTCGAAAAATTTGTTCGAGATGAGCGACACCCATCGTCCGTGAAGGGGGCGTTATGATTATTGCGAGAACCCCGTTTCGAGTCAGCTTTCTTGGCGGCGGAACCGACTTGCCGTCGTTCTGGCGGGAAGAAGAAGGCGCTGTGCTTTCGACTGCGATCGATAAGTACATGCATATCACGGTCAATAGTCGATTTGATCAGAGCTGGCGTCTTGCTTATTCGAAAACCGAAATTTGTGAGCAGGTTTCGCAAATTGAACATCCTATTTTTCGTCGTGTTCTTGAGAAGTATGAGGCGCTTGCGCGTCAGCAGAATGCAGGAAACGGTCTAGAGATACTTTCAATGGCCGATATCCCAGCGGGTTCGGGACTTGGCAGTTCATCGAGTTTCACGGTGAGCTTGCTGCATGCTTTGAAAGGCCATTTAGGGGTGTTTCAGAGCGCGGAAGATCTCGCGCGCGAGGCGAGTGAAATCGAAATCGTGGACCTTAAGGAGCCGATCGGCAAACAGGACCAGTATGCGGCCGCATTTGGCGGACTTCGTTATATCCGTTTTTTGCCCTCGGGTGAGGTGTCGGCTGAGCCGGTGATTTGTACCGACGATACAAAGCGAGCACTTGAAGGGCACATGCTGGTTTTTTATACGGGCGTTACGCGATCAGCTTCGGGAGTTCTGGCGGAGCAGAAGGCCAATACCGAGAAAAAGCGTGAAACTCTCCGGGCGATGCGTGATTTGGCGTATCGCATGAAGGTCGCTTTAGAAAACGGTGAACCGATTCGCCGTTCCGGGGAGCTGCTCAATGAGGGGTGGCTTTTAAAGAAGACGTTGGCGAGCGGTATTTCAGCAGGGCCTATCGATGATTGGTACGACCGGGCGATGAAAGCCGGTGCGTATGGGGGAAAGATCCTCGGTGCTGGCGGGGGCGGGTTCCTCATGGTACTCTGTCCGCCAGAAAAGCAGGCGGCGGTTCGGGATGAGCTCTCCGAGCTTCGACAGGTCTCGATGCGGTTCGATAGTTTCGGCAGCCGCATTGTTTTTGTCGGATGATGTCGGATGACGTCGGATGATGATCACTACGTGAATATGGAGTTTGAAATGAATCAGGATCAAAACCATACGGCTAAAGGCGCCGACGAATTTGCGAAGCGCTATTTGACAGAGACGCTTCCGCTCTTTCAGGAGTATGCCGGACCGGAGTTCAAAACGGCGATGGATGCGATGGTGAAGGCGTATCATCGTGGTTCGACAGTGTTCATTTGCGGGAACGGCGGTTCCGCAGGCACTGCAGGGCACATGGTGAATGACTTGGCCAAAGGATCGGTCGTAGAAGGAAAAAAACGTCTGCGTGTGATCGGGCTTGCGGACAACATGAGTTTGTTGACCGCGTACGCAAATGATTGCGGTTACGACACAGTCTTTGTTGAACAGCTCAAAAGTCTTTGGAGCCCCGGTGATGTTTTGATTGCGATCTCATGTAGCGGCAATTCTCCTAACGTCGTGAAGGCGGCCGAGTACGCGGCACAAAACGGTGGCGAGGTCATTGGTCTTATTGGGTTTTCCGGTGGCAAGCTAAAGGAACTCTCGCAGCATCCCATTTATTTCAAATCGTACAACTATGGCTCGGTCGAAGACGCGCAGTTGATGTTCTCACATCTTTCGAGCCAGTACTTGCACCACTACATTAAGGAAAATGGCCCAGTATTTGGCCGGTAAATTGGAAGAGCGGAAATATGTCGAAGTCGCGAGATAAGAAAAAGAAAAATTTAAAGGCAGCTCCAAAAGAAACTTATTTGCCGGATACGAGCGAGAAGCTTTATGGCGAAATCGCGATTGAGGAGAATCAGCTTGAGCGATTCCCGAACCGCACGCATGTGCGGCGCTACACGATTGAGTTCACCTGCCCGGAGTTCACGTGCCTTTGCCCGCGTTCGGGTTTTCCAGACTTCGCCACGATTCGCATCAAGTATGTGCCCGACAAGTACTGCGTGGAACTCAAGGCGCTCAAGCTCTACATCAACGGCTTCCGTAACCAGAAAGTCTTCCACGAAGACGTTACGAACAACATCATTCAAGACCTCATCGATTTGCTCGATCCGCATGAGATCGAAGTCGTCGGTGATTTCACCGTGCGCGGAAACATTCACACGGTGGTGACGGCTCGTCATGAGAAGAAGGCGAAGTCGAAGTGAACGAAGCTGCGAGAGCGCCAAAAGGGCGCGGTGTATACTGGATGAGGCGTCTTGCGAATATCGGTTTCGGTATCGCGATGTTGTATCTTGTCTACATCGTCGCGGTTTTGGTGATGGCGGCGCGCACGAATGCTTCGTTTGAGGGGCAGGAATTGGGCGAGTTCCAGTTCAGCCAGATCGCGGCGGGTGCTTCGGTCGTCTCGGCGCAGGGTTCCCTGGCTCCGGATGAAAGCTTGCTTGGAGAAAAGCGCGTCGTGATTCTTTGGGCGACTTGGTGCGCTCCCTGCCATGCGCTGCTTGCGGATCTCAAAGAGGAAGTGCTGGCAGGGCGTATCAAGCCCGAAGTGATTACGGCTGTGAGCGTTGCCGAGCCAGAGGCGGATGTGCGAGCGTATTTGCAGAAAACACCACTGCCTTTTCGAGTCGCGTTGGACCCGAGCGGTGAGTTGGCAAAGCGTATGAAGCTTGCTGCGACACCGACGGTCGTTTTTTTGGATCAAACAGGCGTGATCGAGTCTGTTTCGACAGGCAGTTTTCGAGTCGCCACGAAAATCATAGAATTCTTTAAGGCAGACGCCCCGAGATAAAATCCGTTTGAATGGAACCCCCGATCGCGAGTGTATTGCGCCCGCCGCTCTGGGGTTGCTTGATCGAAAACGAGTCGCTTATCGCGCTGCAACTTTTTCTGTCACGGGCTGCTTAAGGGCTTTCACCTTTACCTGTGCGCCCGGTTGAATTTTGCTCTCGCTTAAGTAAGTCACGATCGCGACAGAAATATTGTTACCGACGGTCACGACTTCCGCTTCCGCAATCGGAGTCACGGTAAGAGGAATGCGATACTTAAGGCGGGTGTAGCAAGCGGCGCCCTCCCACGCGTAGTGAAGGTTGCTGATTACGAACTTGTCGCCGATTTGAACTCCGGCGCGTGTGCCGCCGCGAAACGCGACATGCGTGTCGCCGTTTACAAGTTCTGGATCGTAGACGACGCGTGATTCCCAAACCTCGTTCCAGTCGCGATTCTGCGAGAGCATGAGCTTGTAGCGGTCCACGAGTTGATCGAGGCCTTTTGTGAGCGCTGTGCGAATGACGTCGGTGATTGGAGTGTTGAAGAAGAAGTTCAAACCGATTGGAATGCCGGGAATGAAGTCGATTCCGAACGAGACATCGGTTTGGTGAGAGACGCCGTCGCCGATTGCGATGACTTCTTGTGAAAGAGGATCATCCGAGCGCAGGCCGACTTCGAGACGACTTCGTTCAAAACCAATGCGGCCGCCGACGTTGCCGGAGAGATCGCCTCCGGAGTTGTAACCGATGCCGATGCCTCCGCCGCCTGTCATTTCAAACGAGATGACTTCGCCGCCAATCAGAGCTTGTGGAAGATCGTAGAGACACGCGGGGAGTTTGGAGACGACATTGGCTGTCGACTTTCCCTCGACCAAAGCTCTCTGACTCATGCGACCCGCGAGCACGGCGTTGCCGTCTTTGCGGATCTTGCGAAGAAATCCATAGCGATCGAGTACGGATACGTCGAGTTCGGAAACGAGCCCGTTGTATTCACCGGATGATTGGTCGGCGCTTTGTGTTTTGAAGGTTCCGCCGGCGGCAATGTATCCTGTCGACGATGGAACCGGATTGCCGAAGATGAAATGGTTATGATCTAGAACCTGACGGTAAAAGAGTGCGTTCGCGACGTAGGGGAAATCCACGGTCTCGCCGTTTGGAAGGCGCATCTGACGGCCTTTGAGCGTACCGAGTTCGATATCCATTTTAAGAACACGGTCCGTCGCCTTTTCTTCACAACCCTCATTACCCATTGAGAGGCCAGCGATGGCGATCAACGGCAATACGAATTTGAATCCAAGAGTTGAAGATTTCATGTTCTCTCTCCTCGTTCAATTGACGAACGTCGCAAGACGCTCGTCTCGTTATCGGACCTCCGTCGTAGGACTAAAATCGGTAAGAACGTGGTCCAGTCGCGCTCGAAACTGAAACGTGTCTCCAGATGAGGCGACTTAAATACCGAGATTTATTCGATGATGACGAAATACCGACGTTTGCCTAAGAGGGGTTGAA
>JAVFAU010000152.1:0-5300 GCA_034002335.1 Bdellovibrionales bacterium
CCGTCTCCAACCCAGTGAGGCGTGTCACTTCGTTGTGTGAATAGAACCTTCTACATACAGCCTCCTTTTCTTGAATCTCGCTGTTAACTTGTAGGCTCAATATCGCCCAAAAACAGAAATTCGATAAGACGGTATAATTTGAATATACTATTCAATGTATTGAACAATTAGAGAAAGCCGGGCTTCGCGATCCAAGCCATGACAGAACGGGTTCAATGTGATATTGGTTTTCCATGTGCCAATTGCTTGCCATGAATTGCAACGTTCCGACCGACATCTGTTTTTCGTTCACTGGTTTCCAGGCTCGCGGGGGACTCACCGACGTCCACAGCGACGGCTGGGGAATCGCTTTCTTTGAAGGAAAAGGCTTTCGCACTTTTTTAGATCCAGCCCCCTCGTTTTCTTCACCCATCGCGGAGCTGATGCGCGCTTACCCCATCAAGTCAAAGAACGTCATCGCTCATATACGAAAAGCCACTCAGGGAATTGTGAATCTCGAGAACACGCACCCCTTTCAACGAGAACTCTGGGGCGAGTACTGGCTCTTCGCTCACAATGGCAATCTCGAAGGGTTTACTCCTCGACTCGACGGTTCGTTTCGACCTGTCGGCTCCACAGATAGCGAAAAAGCGTTTTGCTACATCATGGCCGAGCTTAAAAAACGCTTCGGTGACACAAGGCCCGATACGGAAACGCTCTTTGAAGCGCTCACGGCGCTCTCCCTAGAACTCGCACAGCATGGAGAGTTCAACTTCGTCCTCTCAAACGGCGAGGCTCTGTTCTGTCATTGTTCAAGCAAGCTCGCGTACATCGTGCGACGCGCTCCCTTTGGAGCCGCCGCACTTAAAGACCAGGATATCACCGTCGACTTTCAAAGCCTCACGACCCCGGACGATTGCGTCGCGATGATCGCGACGACGCCCCTTACGGAAAACGAGACCTGGACCGTGATCGAGCCCGGCACCCTCATGATGTTCCGCCAAGGCGTTCCCGTTCAGACATCTCAAACCATCGCGCACAAACCAAAGAGCAAGACGTAAATCCCGATTCAAGACGGTTATCTAAGGTTCACCACTCTAATTCCGATAATCAGTTTGAGACAATGGCTGGTTTCAGACCAGCCAAAGAAGGAAAGGACCGTCAAGGATGTCGGGGCCCAGCCTATCGGGCATATTTTCAAGCCTTTATACACGCGGTGCGCACTATGGCGCACTCGGCTTGGCGATGTTTTCCCTCTCATTCCAAGGTTGCGCCGATCCAACTTCCAACTCCGGTTTAAACTCACTCACAAACGGCGCCTATCTTTATATCGCAAGCGGCGCCTGCTATGCCGGTGGCGCGACCGTCTCGACGGGTAACGCGACAATCGCAAAGTACTCTCTTTCTACAGGCGAGTTCGTGAGCCTGGTTCTTGACTACAACAACCGCGGGAACAACGATCAACCCGCCTCGATTTCTCGATTCGGATCAGATCAATTCATTGTTGCCGTCGAAAACACAGCCGGCCGCAGACTCGACATCGTCCACAGAAACGGCACGGGGCTCATGACCTACATCACTCACGCGACAGCACTTAACCAAGCGCTGCGCTACGTGAACGTCTTAGCCGACGGCTCCGTACTTGTCTCAAAAACAAGTGCGATCGAAAAATTCTCCGCCGCCCGCAATCGCGTTACACAAGGCGCATCGCCGTTCGTCAGCAATCCTCAAGGTGCGTGCGCGACCTCGAGTACGCAGATGACATCAAACCACGTCTTGCCCGGCGGCCTCATCGTCTACACGCACGCTGCCGCGTCTCCCAATAACCAGATTGGCGTAATCTCCGCCACGGGCTACGCGGCACCTGCCGACTGTCTCGCCGCTCAGACGGCACCTGACGCCGCAGCTCTTCCGACCTCTGCTCTTTATCACCCGCAAGGACGCAAGCTCTTAGTCGCTTACGGCTCCGCAACCGCTTCAGCCAATTATATTTACAGCTATGACATCAACCTTTCGACAGGGGCGATCTCAAATCCCGTCGAAGCGTTCGCCGATTACAATGTCGTACGCGGACCGACCCACATGAAAATCGATCCCGATACCGGGGCGATCTACGTCGCAAATGGCGCGAGCGTTTTAAACAACATCGAAAAATTCACGCTCGATTCGGACGGCACGTTGAACAAATCAGGCTCCGTGCCCTTCATCGCATCGAGCATTCACACACGGTGCATCTCTTCACTGGAGATCGCACCATGATTCTGCGCATTTTCATCATCCTCTTCGGCCTCATGGCCGGCGAAGCCGCGCACGCCCGCGATCGTGACCGCGGACTCTATTTTGGGGGTGGCCTGACTCGCGCAATCGCCACCATGAAAGCGGGATCACAAGAAGCCGGCTTCGGTGGCTGGGGAGCCATTGGTCTTATCGGAATCGACCTGCCTGTTCGAACGATCCCCATGTTCGCGGAAGGAGAGTACGGTCGCGTGGATCTCCTCAACACCCTTCAGAGCACGAGTTACATGGAACGAGCTTCGAACACGTTCTTAGGACTTAAGGTCGGAGCCATCTTTGGCCCCGTGTCTATGGGCGGCGGCGTGCAACACAACCAAATTGAGGTCACGAGCGTCGAAGGCGGGACCGGCACCCAAGCTTCGCATCAAGGGATGACCTACTTTGGCTTCGCCCAATTGAGCTTTAACGGCACCGAAGCTTTCCGGACCGTATTCGAGGCAAAGTACGGCGTCGGCCCTATTGCCGGAACAGACTCCAGCGAAACACAGCTCAGCTTACGGTTTGTCTTTTTACCCTTCTAACTCCCCAATCTAGCTGCTAGAGTCACCATCTATACGATGCGTGTACTCATCATTCGATTCTCAAGCTTTGGAGATATCTTTCAGGCGCTGGAAGCCGCGAAGCATCTCTTCCAATCCAAACAAACGACCTACGTCGATTGGCTCGTGCGGTCTGATTTCGCACCCCTGCTTCAGCACCAAGGCTACGTTCGCGCGGTCCACTCCTTTGATCGCAAATCGTCTGTTTTTGATCTCGTTCGAAAGTCATGGACGCTCGCTGATTCATACGACCATGTGTACGACGCGCACTCGAATCTTCGGAGCTTCATCGTCTGTATCACGATTCGAACCAAGTGGTTCCTTATCACAATTCGAACCAAATGGTTTCTTATCACGATTCGAACCAAGTGGTTTCCTCGCTCCCTCTTAGGTCGCAAGCACGGAAACACCAAGTACTCGCTCATCACACGCTCAAAAGAACGAGTTCGACGTTTTCTTTTTTTTAAGTTTTCATTCTTTAAACATCGTCACCCTGTTCTTCCATTTCCCTACCGAGGGGCCGAAAGTTTCGTCACTCCGCTCAAACGCTGGCTACCTGAGCTTAAGCCGAGTTACAGCGATGTCTCTTGGCGGCACGATGCGGCTGTTCTTAGCCAATATCCTGAGTTCGAGCGCTGGCTGTCAGGAGGAACATCCAAACCATCTCAAGGCCATTTAATCGCACTCGCGCCTTCGGCCGCATGGCCCAATAAACGTTGGCCCGTCGAACGATGGCGCGAACTCGTAAGCCTTTGGCTTAAGGAATCGCCGCACTCGCGTTTTCTTTTATTAGGCGGCCCCGACGATCGTTTTCTCGATGAGATCGAGCGAGAATTCGGCTCGGAATGTGTTTTCAACGCTGTCGGAAAGACATCCCTCCTCGCTTCAGCTTCGTTGCTTGCGCACACGTCGGCTTTGGTCGCAAACGACACAGGCCTGCTTCATGTCGCAGATCGCCTACAGCTTCCATCTGTCGTAATCGTCGGTCCGACCGCGTTTGGATACCCGGTCGCTCCGGTCTCGTACGTCGCGGAAGTTCAACAAAGCGATCTTCGAGCCAAAGATCTTTTATGCAAGCCTTGCTCGAAAGACGGTCGCGATCGCTGTACCAACAGCGTCGCGCTTAAATGTCTTCTCGAGATCGACGCTCGTCATATCATCGGCCAACTCAAGAAGGCGCTTTCTTTATGATGCTGTATCGCCTTCTCCATCCGTTCCTATATTATAGCTTTGGCGCCGTCACATGGGGCCTGCGCCACACCCCGCTTCTCAACCGCAAGACTGAAAAACTGTGGAAGACATGGGCGATACGCACCATCGATGGCGCGCCCGCTTTTTTAAAGGTCGACACCGGCCTTTTCAAAGGAAAAAAACCTGTTTGGATACACGCGGCTAGCGGCGAATTCGAATACGCCAAACCCGTGGTTCGAGAACTCGCCTCGGTGGGCACACCTGTTTTCGTATCGTACTTCTCTCCGACATACGCCGCAAACATCAAAGCTTTCCCGGGGGTAACGGCCTCAGCTCCGCTACCACTTGATCACCCAAGGCAAATCAAGGGTCTCATCAAACATATTCAGCCGAGTGCACTTTTAATTACTCGTACCGACACCTGGCCGAACACCGTTCGTCTTACAGAGGAACAAGGTCTTCCGTCGCTTCTTTTCTCGGCGACGTTTCATTCAGAGTCCGGCCGCACCGGGGCTTTCGCCAAAAAACTCACGGCCGACACGATGAACCATCTCAGTGAAATTCAATGCGTTAGCCAGGACGACGTCCGCACCCTTCGGGAAATCGGCGTTACAAAACCGATCTCAGCTTGCGGCGACACGCGCTACGATCAAGTCTTAAAACGCCTTGAAACGACCATCGACCCGACAAGTAGGCTACAAGCAAAACTCAACACCATAACAAAGCATATCCACAAAAACTCCATGATCGGCGGAAGCCTTTGGCAAGAAGACCTTCGCCCTTTTCTGGAAGCTTCTCTGGCCTGCCAGAAAATCGTTCGGCATACCGCCCTGATTGTTCCACATGAAATCGAAGAAACCTTTTTGAGATCGGCCGAAGCCTTCGCTCAAAGCAAAGGACTTTCCGTCACCCGTCTTAGCCGTATCGAAGCTGAGATGCAGACAGGCGCGCAAAGTCGTTCGTCGAACGAAGTTTTCGATGTCTTACTTATCGATCAAGTCGGAATACTTGCCGAACTCTATAAGCTTTCTCAAATCGCGTTTGTCGGCGGATCGTTTCGGAAAACCGTTCACTCCGTTATGGAACCGTTGGCGGCCGGTTGCCTGACGCTCGTCGGGCCTTTTCACAAAAACAATCGCGAAGCGATTCAGTTTCAAACCATATCGCTCCCAAACAGGAACGATAACGTCACACTCGTAAAAAGCGCCCAGAACTCGGCCGAACTGACCGAGCAAACAGCCTTGTTCTGGCGCGTTCTTCGAGACCTAGAACTTCGAGACACGGACGAAGCCTCGA
>JAVFAU010000153.1:0-5293 GCA_034002335.1 Bdellovibrionales bacterium
TGGGGCATGGTATTGGGCAGGGATCCCTAGGGGGAGCGTTGGCATGGCAGTTTTAATCGGTGTGATTCGTGGATTAAGTCTTGTTGTGTGCGGGCTCATCTTGTTTACGGGCTGTGCCGAGTGGCCCGTGGGAGAGCCTCAAGAAAAGACCCGAGCTCTTGATGGCGTGAAGCTGATTGCGGAGCATCTTTCATATACAAGCGACGAGCGATCGTTCGGTCAAACGAGCTATCGGCTTACGGAGAGCGCGCGTCTTCTTGTGCGCTATGAGAACCTTCGCCGGGTCGTCGGTTTGCGTGAGGATCTTCCTATCACGCTTAGGGTTTTTGCGACCTCCGAGGACGAGGCGAGCCGTGCGCGAGCAAGTTTAAGAGCTTGTCCGGTGACGCAGGCTTGGATGATGGCTGCAACGTGGAAGGCGGGGCATCCGTGGAACGGCGGCGATTGGTCGCCAGGGGGAGCCTTCGATGAGTCCGATTGCATGGAGTCCGAGGATTTGAGCGGTCCCATTGCGAATGTGAACGAATGTACGGCGCCCGGCGCGGTCTGTTTTGATATTTCGCGTTGGTATCGCAATTGGGTAGTACAGCGCGGCGAGAATTTTGGTCTCATCTTAGTCGCCGCTCAGCCTGTTTCGGTGGTCGGTGACGGCTCTCTTGGAAAAGGGCCGCGTATAATTTGGCAACAGAGTGGGGTCTTTACTCCATAGGTGAGAAGATGGTAGCCCTTTTGGTGAAAGAAGAGGGTGACTATGTACCATTACACGCAAGGCAAACCGACTCGCCAAGGGCACAAGGGAATTCCCGAAGGGTTCTTTGAAGAAGAACAGGGGCTCGAAGGTTTTTTCGGCCCGGTTTCGCATTTGATCAAAGAGAAGCCTTCGACGCGTTGGACTTCCATCGAGGGTAATCTCAAGCCTCGCATGTACGATTTGGTTCAACATCTCGCGGCCGATACGATTGCGGGGGATGCGGCTCGCCTTACGGGACAACGCCTGTTTTATAACGCGGACATTACGATTTCGTCGTTGTGGGTGATGCCGGGCACGGCTCCCGATCAACTGGAGTCGCGTCGCAACGCGGATGGCGATTGGATGTACTTCTGTCACAAGGGTCGCGGTTCGGTTTTATCTGAATACGGTCTTCTCGATTTCACTCCAGGCTCTTACATCGTGATGCCAAAGTGCATTGGTCACACGTTTTTCGTAACGGAGCCGACACAGTTTCTTTTGATCGAGAATCGCACGAGTCATTTTCGCGAACCGGATCGCGGCATCATCGGACGCCACGCTCCCTGGGACCCGAATGCGCTCGTGAAGCCCGATCTCGAGCGGCTTTATCAAGTGATGCGACAAGAGAACATCGACGTGCGTACAGTGCGCGTGAAGCACACGGACGAAATGACGACTCTTGGATACGACGCCTGCGTGTACGATGTGCAGGGGTGGAAGGGCGATCTCTTTCCGTACACATTGCACATGGATCACATCATGCCGATCATGAGTCATCGCGTGCATCTGCCGCCATCGGTTCATTCGACATTCGTCGCGCGTGGTTTCGTGGTCTGCTCGTTCTTGCCGCGACCAATGGAAGAAGAGGCGGATGCGCTTCGTGTGCCGTTTTATCACCAGAATATCGATTACGACGAAATTCTGTTCTATCACGACGGCGACTTCTTTAGCCGCGACAACCTGCATGCGGGCATGATGTCGTTTCATCCGGCGGGGTTCCCTCATGGGCCGCATCCGAAGGCGATGGAGAAGGTGAAAACCAAAACGCATACAGACGAAAAGGCTGTGATGATTGACACACGCTGGCCTTTGAAACGGGACGAGGCCTTGCCACGTTTCGAAGTCGGGGATTACTGGAAATCCTGGATGAAGAAATAAGTTGTTGGTTAGAATGAGCGAATGAAGCCCGTTTCATTCGCTCAAGCGTTCATTCGCCCGGTTGTCGGTCCCGCCGCTGTTGTCATTGCGAGTATGGCGGTTGCAATCTTGGCAACGACGGCGCAAGAGGTTCAGGCCCAAAATCGAACTCGCTCGGACTCGTCGGCTCAAAAGGGCGCGAACCCGTCGAGCTTGCGCAATTCGTCGAGCTTGCGCAATTCGTCGAGCTTGCGCAATTTGCAAAATACGATCTGTGGCGTCGATCCGAACCGGACGCTTTATCGAAACAAGAAACGAGAAGAAGTGGTTTTGTTTTTTCAAAACCATATTCCGCATGAGCGAACTCCGATTCTTGAAGTTCCCGAATTATTTAAGAGCACACTGAAAAAACGTTCGGAACGTGTGAAACACGTCAAGGACTTCGTCGAGCGAAATGTTTCGCTGTTGCGTTCCCATGATGCCGTCGTGCTGATGATGGAAGATCGTCAGAAGCATGGAAAGCTGAACTGGTTGGGTCTTGAGATCGAAGCCGACGAGTGGGGCGAGCAGGGTGAGACGGGCATCGTCTTGGCGGCGATTGAAATCGAAAAGCAGTTGAAAAAAGACAAGATAAAAGATGCCGATATCAAATCGTATTTGATCTTGCAGCTCGGTCCGATCACCTACGCGCGTTGGAAAAACGCAGAAATACGACGAACCACGCGCATCATCGCGCTCGACGATGTTTCCTTGAGATTGAAAGCCAATGCGTACTCGAACTCCCTTGAGGGCAAGGCGCTTGAGCTGTTGCGAGCGATTCCGAGTTCGGGCTATCGCACAAGCGACATGGAGAAGATCATTGAAATCAATCAGGTCGATCTTTATTCGGGCGGAAGTGAACCTTCGGCGGAGCTGAAGGCGCTTGTCGAAAAAATCAAAAATCCAGAGCTTAAGAAGAAGGTCGCGGATTATCGCGCTTGGATCGAGCAGGGCATGAAGGCCGTCGGTGAGCGAGATGACCACGCGGTCCGAAGAATCTTGGCACAAAAGGGAATGGGGCTTATTCTGTTATCGCGTGCGTTCGGGCCTGGCGTCGCGGATCGTTTGGCCGATAGTTGTTTGTAGGCACGGTTAGGTGGATTTGAGTGTTAGAACCACGTCCCGTCATGAAAGCGCCGAACATTGGCGATCAGATATCTCCCAAAGACGCCATGAAACTGGCTCTGATCTTGGCTCGTCGTGGAGCGGGGTTCGTTTCTCCCAATCCGATGGTTGGTTGTGTGATTGTCGATGAACAACATCGATTTGTCGCAGGCGGATGGCACGCGAAGGTCGGACAGGCTCACGCGGAAGTCGAAGCGCTTGAGCGTTTGGCCTTGATTCGAGGAAAGAAAGAGGCCGTAGCAGGCTGTCATGTCTACGTGACGCTTGAACCGTGTGCGCACGAGGGCAGAACGGGATCGTGCGCTCAAATGTTGGCACCGCTCAAGCCCGCGAGCGTGACGTACGCGGTGGAGGACCCGAATCCTCTTGTTTCCGGTCAAGGACGCAAAATTCTTGAGGCGGCGGGAGTGCGAGTTGCCTGTTTAAGTCAAAACCAGAGTCTTGAGTCGGCGTCGGCGAATTTTTCATGGCCGGCTTTCCCCGAGCGCCCCGTGAGCCTTGGGGAAATTCGCGAGCTTGTTGCAGAGGCCGAGGATCTTTGCGAGATTTTTTTATGGAGCATGCGAAATCGCGGCGAAGGCGCGTTGCCGTTTGTAACCGTGAAGGTCGCCAGTTCGCTCGATGGCCGCGTGGCTTTGCATAGCGGAGAGAGCAAATGGATTACGAGCGAACAGGCGCGAGAGAAGGGCCATCGTCTGCGCCTTGAACACGATGCGATTATCGTCGGACGACGCACGATTGAGACAGATAATCCGTCGCTCAACGTGCGCTTGGACGACGTTTCGAATCACACGAATTCGGTGATCGTTGTCGATCCGAAAGGCAAGATCGTAGATCGCCTGATCGAATATGAAATCACCAAAGTGCGTCCTACGAATCGTGTTTATGTTTGTACCCAGACGGGGCTAGCGGATCCAAAAGCCGTGGCGCGCGGTAAAGAACACGGGCTTCACATTTTTGAAGTAGACGGTAGCAGTGAGGGCATCGTGAATTTGCGAGCGATGCTGGTGAAAATACGCGAGTACGGCATTCAAGGCCTCTACGTTGAAGGCGGTGCCGGAACGGTGGGTCCGTTCTTGGACAACGGTTTGGCGAACCGTCTGCATGTCTTCATGGCGATGTCGGTTTTAGGTGGAAAACACGCGATGGGGTGGTCCGATGCGTGTGGTGTGCAGAGTTTGGCGGAGTCGTGGAAACTGACACGCCAAAGAGTGAAGCTCATCGGTCCCGATATTCACATAACGGGTCGTCTTGACCTCTAGAGGCGACCTTTAGAGACGGGTCCAAAACTGTACCGTTTTTCATTTGAATTTACCCTATTTCACGCCCCTGCTCTTGGCCCTCAATTGCCTGTCAGTACGGAGTGAAATCCCATTCCCTTCTTCATTTTAAAGCGGTTTTAAACAGGGTCGAGACGCGGCGTTTGCGTCGTATGGGTACATATTTTGCCTGACCAAGGCAGAGTGATTTTCGCTTGGAGTGCTATAAATGAAATTGTTTAACGTCTCGCATGGTTCGATCGCGAACTTGATCGTCTTGAGTTTTGTTTTTTCGGCGTTGGTCGGCTGCGGAGAGGTCAAAAAACTCGACGAGATGAAAGACAACACGAGCGAGATGAACAAAACGACAAAGACTCTTCTCGAAGAAACATCCGAGATGAATGATGGTCTCGAAGGGATGTCCAAGACAACCGACGGCATGTCCGAGACAACCGCAGAAATGTTGAAGACAACCCACCAGATGAACGAGCAGATGACAGCGCTGCTGGCCTTGACGCAAGACGAACTTGTTCGAAACATTCGCGCCGTCGAGCAAAGCACCAGCGAACTGTACGATGCGATGAGGCAGGGGGACGCATCGGCTTTGCGTCGCGCGTCTTTGCAGAGGTTGCAGACGACGCGCACGTTGCAAGGGCGCGTGGCCGAAGCGGGGCTCTACTTGATGTCCTACGAATTTCAGCTTCTTGGCTCGGTCGGGCAAGATACGCACGCGAATCAGCGAGAGGTGTTGTACCATCAGGCGGTTCTTGAGTTCTTTTTGATGATCGATGAGTTGGCTCCTGCCGGCGGAAAGATCTGGCCCGAAGCATTGCCTGAACCGGGGGAAGAGGACTCGGAAGAAAATCCGGTCGCGGCATTTAACGCAATCGCCTTTACGCTTCATAAAACGAATCGCAAACAGCAAGTGGACCCTGCATTCGGTCGCCCGGTCTCGATGTATGATTTGATCATCCATGCTTTGCGCATGACACCTGAAATCGAC
>JAVFAU010000154.1:0-5274 GCA_034002335.1 Bdellovibrionales bacterium
TGCCGGCTCCAGAGAGGCCGATGAGTCCTTGAATGCTGCCCTTTGTGATTTTAAGGGAGACGTTTGAGAGCACCTCGGTCGGTTCCTGAGAGTGTTCCGTCTTGAACGTTTTAGAAATACCTCGTAGCTCGAACATGCGCACCCGTACGACTGAAAACCTTTGATCTAAAATTGACCTAGCAAGTGTTCTAAGTGCCGAGAGGGTGAGCGTAGGAGTCGATTTCCGAGTTCGAACGAGTTCGAATCCAAGTAAAACTACGTTTAAAACGTACGCTTAGCAGTTTACGCCCGCAAGCAGCACCCAAATCGGCGTTAGAACGCTTTCTGTCTACGGCCTTGGTTCAATGGCAGTCAACGAACGCGCCTGCGGTATATTTTGATGGGTGGTATTGGCTGGATTTGAAGGCGTCTTATTGCGCTGGTTAAAAATCGAGCGTTTGCCTAGCGAGAAAGCTTTGAACTTGCAGTGCGTTGATAGAGGCGAATACGCCGAGTCGCATGGTAATTCCTGCCTATATGAATTCTAAAACGCTTCAGAAAAAACTAACCCCACTCATGCAACAGTATTGGGATGTGAAGGCTGCGCACCCCGATAAGATCATTCTCTTTCGCATGGGAGACTTTTACGAAATGTTTCATCGAGATGCTGAGATCGCGGCTCCCGTACTGGGAATCGCGCTCACGTCACGAAACAAAAAGGCGCAAGACGAAACACCCATGTGCGGAGTTCCGCATCACGCGGCGACGAACGTGATCAACAAACTTCTTGGATCCGGGTTCAAGGTTGCGATCTGCGATCAGCTTGAAGATCCAAAGTTTGCCAAAGGACTTGTAAAGCGTGGAATCACGCGCACGCTATCTCCGGGCATGGTGTACGATCCGGAAACCCTGGATGCTTCGAAAGCGAACTATTTGGCGTCTTGGGATGAAACGGGTGCCTTGGCGTTTTTCGACGTTTCCACGGGCGAAGGGTTCTTTTTTCGATCTGTTCCGGCGGCAAGGCGTTTTGAGTTCGTTGAGAGCTTGAAGGCTGTTGAGTGGGTACTTTCTCCGGAGCTCGCGTCGCAGGAGAGTGTGCGCGCGCAAGCGGAGAGAGTCGGCGCGACACTCACTGCGCATGCGCAAAAAGGATGGATTTCAGCTGATGATGTCGAAGTGTCTCCTGAAAAACTCGGCGTCGCTCATGAGATAACGGTTTCATGGCAGGCCGCGCCCGAGGCGGTTCGACGTCTTTTGGCATATTCAGTCGGCCAGTTTTCCGAGATGCAAGGGGCGGCCTCGGCATGGGTTAAAACCTTGAGGCCATTTGAGGAACGAACGCTTGAAGGCCGCATGGTGCTTTCGGCTTCGACGCTTCGTCATCTTGAGGTGTTTGAAACTTACCGTGGCGATCGTCAGGGTTCGCTGCTGGGAGCGATTGACCGCACGAAAACAAGCGGTGGTGCGCGCCTTTTGAGGTCTTGGCTGCAATTTCCTTTGGTGGATCGCACTCAAATCGAGGCACGTTTGGATCGCGTGCAAACGTGGTCCGAGAAAGACGCGGCTCGAAAAGGGTTGCGTGCGGCGCTTTCTGGGGTTGGCGATTTGCCAAGACGACTTGGGAAAATCAATCAGCCTTCGCGTGGACCGCGCGATTTACGCTCTCTTGCGGATTCACTGGATGCGGGATTGAAGGCTTGGTTTGAGGCGAGTGAGGTCGACAAAGGGCTTCGCGCAGATACGATCGAGACGGATCGTATTCAAGAGGTGATTCGTGAGATCGAGCGAGTGATCAGCGACGAGCCTCCCGTGTACGTTCGACAAGGCGGGGCGATTCGCGTCGGCGCCAATCCGGTTTTGGACGAGCTCATTACGCTTTCAACGGACTCAAGCCGTCTTGTCTTAGAACTTGAGGCGCGTGAAAAAGAGCTCACGGGCATTTCTTCGCTCAAGATCCGTTACAACAATGTCTTTGGTTACTCGATTGAGATTACGAATACGCACAAAGATCGCGTGCCGTTGGATCGCTATGATCGTCGTCAAACGTTGGCCAATGCGGAACGCTACACGACAAAAGAACTCTCGGAACTAGAGACCAAGGTGCTCTCGGCTCAAGAGAAACGGTTGAAGCTTGAGGAAGAGGAGTTTGCAAAGCTTGTGCAGTACGTGCTTTCAAACGCCCAAGCATTGATGCGTTTTGCGTTGAGTTTGGCGGAGCTTGACGTGGTTTCGGCGTTGGGCGCTTTGGCGATGGAGTATCGTTACATAAGACCTGAGTTCCGAGAGGCTGATGCGAGCGTCGCCGTCAATCTTGAGGGCTCGCGCCATCCGGTGGTCGAGCAAGCGCTTGAAAAGCCGTTTGTGGCAAATGATCTGACTTTGGATGAAGGCGGCTGTCTTTTGCTCACGGGACCGAACATGGCCGGTAAATCGACTTTGATGAGGCAGATCGCGGTTTCGGTGATCATGGCGCAGATGGGGAGTATTGTGCCGGCTGCTCGGGCCGAGATTTCGATTCTCGATCGCGTGGCGACGCGAATTGGAGCAAGCGACTTTTTGTCTGAGGGGCTTTCGACGTTCATGGTCGAGATGAAAGAGACGGCTGAGCTTTTGGCTCAGGCCGGTGATCGAACGCTTGTTGTTCTTGATGAAATCGGTCGTGGAACTTCGACATTTGACGGTCTCAGTATCGCACAGGCGATTTTGGAGTACCTATTGGCGGAAAAGCGTTGCTTGACGCTTTTTGCGACTCACTACCACGAGTTGACGAAGCTGCGCGAAAAATACGACCGCATTCAGAACGCTCACATGGCGATTCACGAACAAGACGGCGTTATCACGTTCTTACATCGTCTTATGGAAGGTGCGGCGGGGCGTTCGTACGGAATTCACGTGGCTCGTCTGGCGGGACTGCCGGAGAGCGTGACCGTGCGCGCGGAGCAGATTCTTACCGAGGTCGAAGGCAGTATTGGCTCGAAGACGGTTCGGGTTGAGACTCCCCAGGTGTCGTCGTCTCAGGTCTCGTCTCAGGCCTCACCTCAGATGTCGCTCCTGTTCCATCCGGCGGCGGCGCCGGTGCTTTCACCCAAAGAAGTCGCGGCGGCGAAGATCGCGGACCGAGTTTTAAAAGAGATTCGAACATTCGACGTCAATCGCTCGACTCCGCTCGAAGCATTGGGCAAGATTTCTGAGTGGGTTCAGGAACTACACTAGATTCAGCAGGTTCAGCTCGTGCGGGTACGCCGAAAAGGGTACGCGCGGGCTATTTTTTACCCGAGGACGTGGTTCACACTTTAGCCGAAAAGCACCTAAGGGCCCCCAAGACATTGCCAAACGGCGATGAAGAAAGGGACATGGAGCTTTCTTGCGAGGCTTTTTCGCAGGCACTCGCTCGCGCCTTTTTGGCTAAATTCGAACAAGGCTCCGGCCTTTCGGATGCGCCCTCGGAAGCGTCCTCGGACGCGCTTGTCGAAGCGTGGAAACAGGCGAAGCCAATTGCGCTTGGTAGTCTCGCGCGCGGGGAGCTTTGTCCGAAATCAGATATCGATATCTTGTTTTCTGGCGATCACGCCGCCGCGGGTTTTGTCACACGTGCTTTGCAAGAAGAAGGCATTAAAATTCGTAGTCGTGTTCCCGAGGATCCGGCGGACTGGACGAAGGGAGTTGAGGCCTTTGACGTTCTGGCCCTGCTGTCCGCGAAAGCTCTGACCCCGGAGGGCGAAGCGGGGTTGGCGCTGCAGGTTGATCGTTTGCTTAAGGGAATTAAGAAGTGGCGTCGGGCTTTCGTTCATGAACTGAAGCGCGAACGCCGTGAGCGCGTGGAACGTTACGATTCGATCGCGAATTACCTGGAGCCGAATTTGAAGCACGGTCCCGGTGGCTTGCGCGACATCAGCCAGGCCTTGCAGTTGCGTATGCTTTATCCGGAGAGGTTTCAGAGTCCAGAGCGGCACCACGCGCTTCAGGTGTTTTCGTATTACCGAAAGTTCTTTTTGTTCAGTCGTATCCGGATTCATCTTGCCGAAGGTGGGCGCGAACTCTTGGCTGCGTACGAGCAGCGCGGAGTCGCGGAGTGGTTTGGATACGAATCATCTCGGGATTTCATGCGAGAGATTCAAAAAGGACTGTCTCGGGTTTCGTTTTATGCGGATGTCGATTTCGAGCATGTGCGTGCGCCGGCGAAAGAACTCAAAAGGTTCGAGGCCTCGGACTTTGACTTTGTGAGTTTGGCGGCTTGGATGGAAAAAGAGCCGTCGGTTCTGGTGCAGGCGAAGGCGCGAGATGCCGGGTTTCGAGCCTACCGAGCGGCCGTGCGTGCGGGTGAGCACGAAAAGGCACGAGCGAACGAAGCGCTTGGGCGTCTTCTTGCCAAGACGGTTGACCCTCTTCAGCCCGAGGATGTGGCAATCGCACTGTTTCGGTCGCGCTGGATCGATCTTGCGGTCACGGACTTTAAGAAGATCGTTGGATACGTTCAGCACGATCAGTATCACCGATACACGGTCGATGCGCATATCTTGCAGGCGATTCGAGAGATGAAGCGAGTCGCGTCGCGACCGACGCTTCTTGGGCGATTGGGCGAAATCGCAAAAAAGCTCAATCGCGAAGACTGGCGTATTCTTGGGTGGACGGCGTTGTATCACGATGTTGGCAAGGGCAGTGGCGGCGATCATTCTGATAAGTCGGCCGTGATCGCACGTCAGGATTTGGCCAAGTGGGGCGTGCCTGACGACTCGATACAAGAGGTGCTTTGGTTGATCGAAAATCACCTCGAGCTTTCGCAAGCGGCTTTTCGAGGGAACCCGGCTCATCCCGCGACATGGCGGGCTTTGCATGCCAAAGGCATTGAGGGACGAAAGCTTCTGCGGCTTGCGATTTTCACGGCGGTTGATATTCGAGCAACCAATAGTGAGGCCTATACTCCGTGGAAGGCTCGACTCTTGGCGGATCTCGTACATCACTTGGAGATGCCGGAGGCGAAGAAGCTTTTAAAGCTGGAGCGTGCGCTTTCGAAGCTGATGGATGAATCGGAGGCAAAGGGCCTTGTCGGCAGCACGTTGGGGCTTTTGGATCGGCTTGACCCGTTCTTGATCGCGGCTTTGCCGACGGCGGTTTTGGCTCGAGATTTGGTGGATGTCGCAGTGGCCCTTCGTATGGGGCGGGAGGCTGCGGCGATTCGAGTGGTGCGCATTGGAAAAGAGAATCGTGTTTGGATTCGTTTTCACACCCAAGAAGATCAGCCAGGACTTTTTGCTCGCTATGCGCGTGCGCTTCAGTCGGCTGGGCTTTCGGTCC